>WGLQ01000022.1 GCA_016125495.1 Hyphomicrobiales bacterium
GTCGATCGCGTTGGCCGGTTCCACCGCTTCGCTCCGCCGCGTGCGCGGCTGCGCTCGGCGCCGGAACCGGCTAAGGAAGACGCCTAGCAGTGTCAGGGATGCTGTCGGTCCAAATTGTCAGGGATGTGCCCGGTCGTTCAATTGAAACTTGCGACCGTCCGCATCTTGTAATCGGTAGTGACTCTGGATGTACTCGGCTGAAAGTGGCTCGTAAGGTATGTTCCAAGTGAAGTTTTCAAAATTCTTTGTATAGAAGAAGATTTTGTCTGATGCTCGGCTCCAAGTTCTACTGTCGCCATGAGTAAAGGTGCGTTTCCATGTGATTTCATTCTGAAAATTGGTAAAGCCAAACACCGCATCCATCAGCACCTTGAGATAATGGCTCGCGGTGGGGTCGCAGTGGAGGTAGATCGAGCCGGTGGGTTTGAGGACGCGATGCAACTCGACCAATCGCACGGCCATGTGCGTGAGGTAGGCCATCATGTCGTTGTCGTTGAGGAACGAGCGCATCGCCCTCAGCATGTTGGCGACGTCGGCGTTCCGGCCCTGCATCACCTCGTCGAAGGCCTGCTCTGCGGCGTTGTTCCAGTGCCAGGTGTCCTCGAACGCCTCGATCTGCGCCTGGCTCTGATCGCCCGACGGTCCACGGAACAGGACATTGTAGGTCGCGTTCGAATTGAACGGCGGGTCGAGGTAGACGAGGTCGACGCTCTCGTCCCGGATGTGCTCGCGCAACACCGCGAGGTTGTCGCCGTAGTAGAGATGGTTGGCCATCGTGCCCCCGCCGCCGAATCCGTCTAACCGTGAACATTCGCCAATTGACACCAAGAACACAAGGCGTACAAGCTCGCCCAATACGGGGAGGGGATTCGTGCGGGTCAAGTCCTACAAGGAGGCCGTGCGGCTCGCGCGCTCAGCCGGCGAGGACGCCGCCAACAGGCGGATGCGCAAGGCCGGCCGCAAGGCGTGGTCGGATGCGGACCACGATCATGCCGCCCGGGTGACCGAAGGCGTCCTCACAGATCTCGGCTTCGATGTCGCCGGCTGGATCGTCATGGCCGGCGTGCCACGTAATGAGCCGCCCGCCCCGCAACCCGCAGGGCGCAAATCGAGGCGTCGGACGGCGGCGTCCTCGGCCGCCAAGCCGGTCCAACTCAGCTTCGGCTTTCCCTGATCCTCCGGCCCTCTCACAGCGGCAGGGCGGTTTCCTGCTTCAGCACCTCCATGGAGAGCATGGAGGTGACGTTGAAGAGGTCGATCTGGGCAACGAGGCGCTTGTAGAAATCGTCGAACGCGCGCGTGGAGCGCACCTGAACCTTGAGGATGTAGTCGATCTCGCCCGCCATGCGGTGTGCTTCCATGATCTCGGGCATGTCCTGAACGATGCGGTGGAAGGCCTCGAGCCAGCCGGCGTTGTGCTGGGAGGTGCGGATCGCGATGAAGAAGGTCTCGCCCAGCCCGGCGCGCTGGGCATCGACGATGACGGCCTGACGGCGGATGACCTTCTCGCTCTGGAGGCGCTGGATACGGTTCCAGACCGCGGTCTTGGAAATCCCGACGCGCTTGGCGAGCCGCTCGAGCGGCAGGGTCGAATCCCGCTGCAACACCTTGAGGATCTCGATGTCGGTCTCGTCCAGTGGAACCTCGGTCCCGTCGCCTGGCCGCGCGCGTGCCATCCGTTCCCTCCCGATCTCGCCCGAAGGAATAGAGTTCCCGTGATGTGGGCGCTGCATTGCCTTTAACGGAACTCTGTTCCCATATCCAGCCCGTCCGCGCCGGATCGTTCACTTCGAGGAGCGAACCGATGCGACCCGGCAGCGACCCGGCTCGGGCGTGCCGGCGGCTCGATCGGGCGGAACCACGACGCCATGCGGCACTATCCCATTTTCATCGACCTCAGCGGGGCGCGGGTGCTCGTCGCGGGTGGCGGCGAGGTGGCGCTCGCCAAATTGCGCCTCCTGGCCAAGACCGAAGCGGCCCTCACCATCCACGCCGAGGCGCCGTGCACGGCGGTCGCGGGGCTGGCCGCCGAGGGCAAGATCACGCTCGTTCGGCGCCGGATCGAACGCGAAGACATGACCGGCGCCCGCCTCGTTTATGCCGCGAGCGGAGATGCCGACGATGACGCGCGCGTCGCCGAGCTCGCAAAGGCCGCTGGCGTTCTGGTCAACGTCGTTGACGAGATCGAGCACTCCGACTTCATCACCCCGGCCATCGTCGACCGTGATCCGTTGGTCGTTGCGGTCGGAACCGAGGGCACGGCGCCAATGCTCGCCCGCCTCGTCAAGGCGCGCATCGAGGAGTTGCTGGCGCCTGCCGCCGGCACCCTCGCCAGGATCGCAGCCGGATTTCGCGAACGCGTGGAGACCCTCCCCGCCGGCGCGGCGCGGCGCGGCTTCTGGCGCCGTTATTTCGAGCGTGACGGCGAGATGGCCCTCGCGCGCGGAGGCGAGGAAGCGCTCGCGCGTCATCTCGAGACCGCGCTCGAAGCCGCCATCGCCGACGTCGAGGAACGGCACGGGCCGCAACCCCTGCCGCCCGTACAACTGGTCGGTGCCGGTCCCGGCGACCCCCGTCTGCTGACGCTCGCGGCGCGCGACGCGCTCTTTGAAGCCGACGTCGTTCTGCACGACCGGCTGGTCGACCCGCGCATCCTCGAACTCGCCCGCCGCGAGGCGATCGTGGTCGAGGTCGGCAAACGTCCGGGCGGGCCTTCCTGGTCGCAGGAAGAGATCAATTCGCTGATGGTCGCGCATGCTCGTGAGGGGCGGCGCGTCGTGCGCCTCAAGTCGGGTGACCCGATGATGTTCGGGCGCGCCGACGAGGAACTGGATGCCCTCGAGGCGGCCGGGATCGTCGCCGAGGTCGTTCCGGGGATCACCGCCGCGAGCGCCGGCGCCGCGCGCATCGCCCGCTCGTTGACCCGCCGAGGGCGCAACTCGGCGATAAAATTCCTGACCGCCCGGGACGTCGAAGGCCTGGCCGAGCACGACTGGCGCGGCCTTGCGCGCGATGACGCAACGCTCGCCGTCTACATGGGACTGGCCGCCGTGCGCTTCCTGCAGGGGCGACTTCTCATTCACGGGCGGGCACCCGAGACGCCTGTCGCGGTCGTCGTCGATGCGACCCGTCCGGGCGAGCGCATCCTCTCCAGCCGTCTCGGGGAACTCGCGGCCGATATCGAAGCGGCGGCGATCACCGGGCCGGCCGTGATCCTGATCGGGCTCGCGCCCCGCGTTGGCGCGGATGCAACCGTCACCGATCGGGCGCACCCGCGCTCATCTGCCTCCACTGAGGTCGCCGCCAGCGTGGCGACCTTCGCAAACCTTTGAACACGAGGACAGCCCCATGGCCAGAAAGCCGCAATCCCATGTCGTCACCGCCAATCACCTCCTCGAGGGGCACAGCGTCTACCTTTCCTCGGGGCACTGGGTTGCCCGCTTCGAAGAGGCCGAGGTCGCGGTTGGCGGGGAGGCGCTCGAGAGCCTCCTTGCCACGGCAAAGCGCGACGCCGCCATCGTCGTCGGCCCCTATGCGATCGCCGTCGAGCGCGCGACGGATGGCCGGCTCGTACCGGTGGAATTGCGGGAGCGGGCACGGCTCGCGGGCCCCTCGGTCGGCATCTCCGTCGCGTCCGTCGCGGCCTGAGGCCTCGAGCGAACTTCGACGGACAACGGCAGTCGAGGCCGTCGCGCCGCATGTTGCGGCACGGACAGCGCCTGAGCGATCGGGAGACGATCATGTACCGCTATGACGAGTTCGATCAGGCGTTCGTTGCCGAGCGCGTCGCCGAGTTCCGTGGACAGGTGGCACGGCGGCTGTCGGGGGCGCTGACCGAGGACGAATTCCGTCCTCTGCGGCTGATGAACGGACTCTATCTCCAGCTCCATGCCTACATGCTGCGCGTGGCCATCCCTTACGGCATGCTCTCCTCGCGCCAACTGCGCCAGCTCGCCATGATCGCCGAGCGCTACGATCGCGGCTACGGCCATTTCACGACGCGCCAGAACATCCAGTTCAACTGGCCGCGCCTCACCGACGTGCCGGACATCCTCGCGCACCTCGCCGAGGTCGAGATGCACGCCATCCAGACCTCCGGGAACTGCATCCGCAATGTCACGACCGATCCCTTCGCGGGTGTCGCGGCGGACGAAATCATCGACCCGCGACCGGTCTGCGAGCTGTTGCGCCAGTGGTCGAGCCTGCATCCCGAATTCAGTTTCCTGCCGCGCAAGTTCAAGATCGCGGTGACAGGTGCCGCGGCCGACCGGGCTGCCGTTTTCTTCCACGATATCGGCCTGAGAGCGGTCGCGGGGGACGGCCGGGAGCCCGGCTGGCAGGTGATCGTCGGGGGCGGGCAAGGGCGCACTCCGATGATCGGCGCGGTGGTGCGCGAGCATGTGCCGAACGGCCAACTGCTCACCTACATCGAAGCCATCATGCGCGTCTACAACCTCTGCGGCCGGCGCGACAACAAGTACAAGGCACGCATCAAGATCCTCGTGCACGAACTCGGCCTCGAGGCGTTCCGAGAGGAGGTCGAGGCCGAATTCGAGACCCTCGGCGTGAGCACGCGCCAGCTCGAGGAAAAGGAACTCGCGCGCATCGCGACTTATTTTTCCGCTCCCGGTTATGCGCCGGCACCGGGCGATGAGGCCGCGCTCACAACTGCCAGGGCGCTCGATGGCGTCTTTTCGGCCTGGGTCGAGCAGAATGCCTTCCCGCACCGGGTGCCGGGTCATGCTGCCGTCACCGTCACCCTGAAGCGGCCCGGGGGCGAGCCGGGCGATGCCACGGCCGCGCAGATGCGTGGGCTCGCCGATCTCGCCGACCGCTTTTCGCGGGGGGAATTGCGCGTCACGCACGAGCAGAACATCGTCCTCGCCCACGTCCGCAAGAAGGACCTGAAGGCGCTCTGGGAAGGTCTTGCCGCGCTCGATCTCGCCGAGGCGAACCGTGGTCTCGTCACCGACATCATCGCCTGCCCGGGTCTCGACTATTGCGCGCTCGCGACCGCCCGCTCGATCCCCATCGCCCAGAAGATCTCCACGCGCTTTGCCGCTCCCGAGCGCCAGCGCGAGATCGGTCCGCTCGCCATCAAGATCTCCGGCTGCATCAACGCCTGCGGCCATCATCACGTTGGCCACATCGGCATCCTCGGTCTCAACAAGGCGGGCGAGGAATATTACCAGATCACGCTCGGTGGCGACGCGACGGAAAATGCCGCGATCGGCGAACGGGCGGGTCCGGGCCTTTCGTCCGACGAGGTGGCCGATGCCATCGAGCGCCTCGTCGACCACTACATCGCGGTGCGCCAGGAGGGCGAGCCCTTTCTTTCCGCCTATCGCAGGCTCGGAGCCGATGGTTTCAAGGAGGCACTCTATGCTGATCGCCAGAACCGGTGAGATCGCCAACGGCTGGCATCGCCTCGACGACAGCGCGCCGATCCCCGAGGGCGGCGACATCATCATCTCCCACCGCCGGCTCAACGAGCGGCTGCAACACGAGACCGCGCACGGGCGCATCGGCCTCGAGGTCGCCAACGACATCGACGTTGGCGATCTCGCCGGCGTGCTCGCGCGCCTGACGCTGATCGCCGTCGAGTTTCCCTCGTTCGCCGACGGGCGCGGGTTCTCCATCGCGCGGCGCCTGCGCCATCTCGGCTTCAACGGAGAACTGCGCGCCGTCGGCCCGCTCATCGCGGACCAGCTCTCGCACGCCATCGGCTCGGGCTTCGATACCGTCGAGATTCCCACCGCTCTCGCCGAACGCCAGCCCGCCGCGCATTGGCTCGCCGCGCTTACCACCGTGACGACGGCTTATCAGGGCAACACGCGCGGCCGCCGAAGCATCCTGGAGGCACGGCACGGCGGCTGAGACCTCGCCCCGGCGACGAACTCCAGGCAGACGCGAAAACCTCATTGTTTTCATATCGCTGGCAACCGCCAGTTAAGCATTCTCGGCAATTCTCGGGGCGTCCCTTTGGTCCCGAGTAGAGGATGCCATGTCCGCATTGGCCCGTACCGTCGATGGCGCAGCCGAGGCTGATAGCCAGCAAGCCGACCTTCCGAACGACAGCGAGAATGCCGCACCCGCCGGCCCGGTCCTGCAGACCGGCGGCCAGCGGGCCAGCCTCGGCCTCGCCGATCTCTTGAAGCATGCCGCCGAGGTCTCCGGCCGTTCCCTCCAGCAAGTCCTGACCGAAATAGCCCGCCTCGCCTTCGGTCCGGGCAAGATTTCGACGGACGAATATTTTGCCCTCGGCCTCTACGACGACGTCGCGCTCGCGGGCGCCGACAAGCGCGCATTCGTCGGCGTCAAGGCCGCGCGTCAGATCTGGGTGGACGTCAACCACCGCCACGACTGGTACGGCTTCATCGACGACAAGCTGGCGGTCGAAGCCATGCTTCGGGGCGTCGGCCTCGCCACCACCGAGACCGTCGCGCTCGTCGCGCGCGGGCGCAAGCGCCCCGGCCTTGTTCAAATCGACGGCCGCGATGGCCTGCTCGGCTTCCTGCGCAATGGCGAGAATTTTCCCCTGTTCGGCAAGCCGCACGCCTCGCTTCGCAGCTATGGTGCCGCCAGCTTCATCGCCTACGAAGCCACGACGGACAGCCTCATCGGGCGCTTCGGTCAGACCGTGACGGTCGAAAAGTTCGCCGACGAGGTGATGGCCAACTATGCCGACGGCTATCTCTTCCAGCGCCTCCTCAGCCCGCACGAAGACATCGCGCGCCTCTGTGGTGATCGCATCGCCACCATCCGCGTCGTCACGCTCGCCGACGAGGCGGGGCCGGCGGTGTTGCGCACCGCCTGGAAGATTCCGGCGGGCGGGAGCGTTGCCGACAACTATTGGCGCGGCAACCTGCTCGCCACCCTCGATCCCGAGAGCGGCGTCGTGACCCGCGCCGTGCGCCATTCGGGTGCAATCGCCCGGGTCGCGGAGACGCATCCCGACACCGGCTCGGCGCTCGTCGGGGCCGTCGTGCCGCACTGGCAGGCGGTCAACGAGATCGCCTGCGATGCCGCGAGCCTCTTTCCGGGGATCCCGCTCATCGGCTGGGACATCGCAGTGACGCCGGCCGGGCCGGTCATTGTCGAGCCGAACCACACACCGGACTTCATCCTGCCGCAGATCGCGGACCGTCGCGGCGTTCTCGACGAACGCCTCTCGGCTGCCGTCGCGCGTGGCAAGGCGAATGCAAAGGCCCGCAAGCAGGCTCTCAAGGCATTCGATCGCCGCGAGGGAATGGGCCGTGTGCGTCAGGTGGTCAAGGGCTGATCCCCTCACCCGCTCCCTGAAGCCGGAACCGACCTCCATGAACGCCGTCGACGGTCCCTGTCGGCGGCGTTTTGCGTTTCGCATTGGCTTGGGAGAGAGCGCGCGGCCCGGTGGACGCCCGCTGCGCCAGGCGCTAAACCGGCCCGCATGACGCCCTGGCGCGGCCGTGCCGGCACGCGGGGCGCGCCTGCGTTCCACGGTCGTCCCTCGACCATCTCTTGGAGAACACGATGCCAGTAGCGCCACGCCAGAGCACGACCGGCGAGGTCGCCCATAGCGATATGGCGAATGCCATCCGCGCACTGGCGATGGACGCGGTCGAGGCCGCCAAGTCGGGGCATCCCGGGATGCCGATGGGCATGGCCGATGTCGCGACGGTGCTGTTCACACGCTTCCTCAAGTTCGATGCGAGCGATCCGCAATGGCTGGACCGCGACCGCTTCGTGCTTTCGGCCGGCCATGGCTCGATGCTGCTCTATGCGCTCTTGCATCTGACCGGTTATGAGGACATGCCGCTCGCGGAACTGCGCAATTTCCGCCAGCTCGGCGCCAGGACCGCCGGGCATCCCGAGTTCGGGCACGCCCAAGGCATCGAGACGACGACGGGCCCGCTCGGCCAGGGGCTCGCCAATGCGGTCGGCATGGCGCTCGCCGAACGTCTCCTCAACGCCCGTTACGGCGATGGCATCGTCGACCACCATACCTACGTGATCGCTGGCGACGGGTGTCTCATGGAGGGCATCTCGCAGGAGGCGATCACGCTCGCCGGCCACTTGCGCCTCGGCAAGCTGATCGTGCTGTTCGACGACAACGGCATTTCCATCGATGGGCCGACCTCGCTCTCGACCAGCGAGGATCAGATCGCCCGCTTCGAGGCCGCCAGCTGGAACACGCTCGCGATCGACGGCCACGATGCCGATGCGATCGCAACGGCCCTCACCAAGGCCAAGGCCGATCCCTCCAAGCCGTGGCTCATCGCCTGCAAGACGACGATCGGGTTCGGAGCGCCGACCAAGGCCGGCAAGGCCGCCGCGCACGGCTCGCCGCTCGGCGCCGAGGAGATCGCGGGGGCGCGGGCCAAGCTCGGCTGGCCGCACGCGCCCTTCGAAATTCCAGCGAGCATCGCCGAGGCCTGGCGCAAGGCTGGAACTCGTGGGAGCGCCGCCCGCGCGGCATGGACGGGCCGCTTCTCCGAACTGGACGGCGCGCGCCAGGGCGAACTTCGCGATCCGGGCACCGCGCACGCCCCGGCGATCGCCGCCGCGATCGAAGCTGCGAGAAAGGCCGCGGCCGCGGAGACCACGCAGAAGGCAACGCGCGTCTGGTCCGAATTGACGCTCGAACGCCTCGCCGCCGCTTCACCTGCGCTGATCGGTGGCTCGGCGGATCTCACTGGCTCCAACAACACGAAGGCCAAGTCGCAGGCGGTCGTCAAACCCGGCGATTTTGCAGGCAGCTACATCCACTACGGCATCCGCGAGCACGGCATGGCGGCGGCCATGAACGGCATCGCCCTGCACGGCGGGCTCATCCCCTACGGCGGCACGTTCCTGGTGTTCACCGACTACTGCCGGCCATCGATCCGCCTTTCCGCGCTCATGGGCCAGCGCGTCGTCTACGTCATGACGCACGACTCGATCGGTCTCGGCGAGGACGGGCCGACGCACCAGCCGGTCGAGCATCTGGCGGCGCTGAGGGCAATCCCGAACCTCCAGGTGTTCCGCCCGGCCGACGGCGTCGAGACGGCCGAATGCTGGGCCCTGGCACTCGCAACGACCGACGCGCCGTCCGTGCTCGCGCTGACCCGCCAGAATGTCCCCAACCTGCGCACCGCCATCACTACGGAGAATGCGTCGGCGAAGGGCGCCTATGTGCTGCGCGAGGTCGAGGGCAAGCGCGATGTGACGTTGCTCGCGACCGGCTCGGAAGTCGGCCTCGCCGTCGCCGCCGCCGATCTCCTCGCCAAGGAGAGCATCGCGGCAGCCGTCGTCTCCGTCCCGAGCTTCGAACTCTTTCGCGCGCAACCCGAGAGCTACCGCATGGCGGTGCTCGGCGAGGCGCCACGGGTCGGTATCGAGGCTGCCGTCGAGATGGGCTGGCGCGAGTGGCTGCGCTTTTCGGATCGCTTCGTCGGTATGGCGGGCTTCGGCGCTTCGGCTCCTGCCGGCAAGCTTTATGCGCATTTCGGGATCACCACGGAACGGGTGGCCGAAGAGGCCCGCGCCCTCATCGCCGACCGGTCGGCCTGAAACGGCGTCTTCACCGCAGCCGAGCAAGACGGAAATCGATGATGGATCTCGGTGCCCTCAAACCTGCGACCTCGGCCGACGTACGCGGCAAGCGCGTGCTCGTGCGCGCCGACCTCAACGTGCCGGTCAATGGCGGCAAGGTCAGTGATGCAACCCGGATCGAACGCTTCGTGCCGACGGTGCGCGACCTTGCCGCACGCGGCGCGCGCGTGGTCGTCATCTCGCATTTCGGGCGCCCGAAGGGAGCTGACCCCACACTCACGCTCGCGCCCGTGGCGGCGGCACTGGCCGAGCGGTTACCGGGCATTGCCGTCACTTTCACCCCACATGTGATCGGCGACGGCGCGGCGGACGCGGTCGCGGCCCTCGGCGACGGCGAGGTGGTGGTGCTGGAAAACGTTCGCTTCGATCCGCGCGAGGAAAAGAACGAGGCGGCCTTCACGGCGGCACTCGCTGCGCTCGGCGACGTCTACGTCAACGACGCCTTCAGCTGCGCCCATCGCGCGCACGCCTCGACCGAAGGCCTCGCCCACCATCTGCCGGCCTACGCCGGCGGCCAGATGATGGCCGAGATCGAGGCACTGCGGACCGCGCTCGAACAGCCCCGCCGCCCCGTCGCGGCCCTCGTCGGTGGCGCCAAGGTTTCGACCAAGATTCCGGTGCTGACCCACCTCGTCGCCAAGGTCGACGTCCTCATCATCGGGGGTGGGATGGCCAACACGTTCCTGCTCGCGAACGGACATCCCGTCGGCAAGTCGCTCTGCGAGCCCGATCTCGTTGCCACGGCCCGTGAGGTTCGCGAGGCCGCGAAGGCCGCCGGCTGCGAGATCGTGCTGCCGGTCGATGTCGTTGCCGCCGATGGCTTTGCTGCCAATGCCCCGCACGCAATCTATGGTGTCGAGACCGTACCGGCCGATCGCATGATCCTCGACGTCGGGCCAGCGACGACGGCGCTGCTCGCCGCCCGGCTCGCGTCGTGCGCCACGCTGCTCTGGAATGGGCCGCTCGGTGCGTTCGAACTCACGCCCTTCGATGCCGGGACGATGCAACTCGCGCGCGCCGCCGCCGACCTGACGGACGCGGGCCGGTTGACGACGGTGGCGGGCGGTGGCGACACGGTCGCGGCTCTCAACGTCGCGGGCGTCACGGACCGTTTCACCTATGTATCAACGGCCGGCGGGGCATTCCTCGAATGGCTCGAGGGCCGCGAGCTTCCGGGTGTTGCCGCGCTCGCTCGCTGAAGCGGGACGGTGCTGCTCTGAGGAGGTCGATGCATGCGCCTCACCAGCCTGCGCATCACGTGCCTCATCATAACGCTCGTGACTGGCATCTTCGCCATGTCCGCCGCGACGCGCGCACAGACGCCGTCCGGACCGGCCACGATCGGCCCAGCGCCGGGCAGCGCTGACATTTCGGACCATGCCGGCGCAGAGGCGCCGCCCGAGGCGCCGGAGGACGAGCCGGCTTCGGCGCAATGGTCCTATCAGGCTTGCAGCGGTCCCGGCACGCCGGTCGTCACGAACTATCTCGTCGTGCCCGGCGCGCACATTCCAGGCGCCGTTGTCGAACCGCTCGTCGACACCGTCTTCGATGCCAAGCGCGGTGCGGCCATTTTCGCGGACCAGGAGGCCGGCAACTGTATCGCCTGCCACCAGGTGACGCCGCCGGAGGGCCTCGTTGCCATGGACGATGCGGCGACGGCCGCGCTCTGGTCCGCGCAGGGCACGCTCGGTCCCGCGCTCGACGGCGTCGCCGACCGCTACTCGCGCGCCGAATTGCGTTTCATCCTGCTGGAGCCGGAGCGGGCATTCGACGACCCGCTCACAGTCAAACCGGCCTATCACCGCATCGAAGGCCTCAACAATGTGGCGTCTGCCTGCATCGGGCGTCCGGCGCTTAGCGCCTATGCGATCGAGGATCTCGTCGCGTTTCTCTCCCTCTTGAGGAAATGATGGGCAGCGGGACAAATTGCGCGGTGCAAGGAGCGACATGGTGCCGGGCGATTGCCGGGCGCATGCTCCGGCTCGCGGGTCTTCGCGCCCGGCGCCGCGGCATCCTCGCTGGCGCCCTCTTCATCGCGCATGCGTTGGCCGTCGATCCAGCTGGCGCGCAGGACGGTCGTTCTGGCGCCGTCGCCCCGCTCAACCGCGAGAGCCCGCTCAGCGAACTCTGGTCCGGCTACCGGTTCATGCCCCTCGCGCTGCGGCGCATCGAGGACGACGGCGCCCAGAATCCGGCGAGCCTCTGGCTGGACGAGGGAGAGCAGCAGTGGAACCTGCGCGAGGGCGAGGCGGACCTCTCTTGCGCACGCTGCCACAACGATGCCCGCGTTGCGATGCGCGGGGCAGCGACACGCTATCCGCGCCACGACATCGCCAAGGGTCGCCTCATCGGGCTCGAGGAGCGGATCAACATTTGCCGGGTGGACCACATGCGGGCGCCGGCGCTCGAGCGCGGCACTGATGAACTCCTCGCGCTGACGATCTACGTGCGCCGCCAGTCGCAGGGCATGGTGCTCAACCCGCGCGTGACCCGGCGCGAGAAGGAAGCGTTCGAGCTGGGGCGGCAATACTTCGAGGCCCGGCGCGGCCAGTTCAATCAAGCCTGCCATGCCTGCCACAGTCGCAGCGTCGGGCGCTCGCTTCGGGCAACGACGCTGAGCCAGGGGCAGTCGAATGCCTTTCCGGCCTATCGCGCGGCCTGGGGCCGGCCAGGCTCGTTGCACCGGCGGTTCCAGGAATGCAATAAGCTGGTTCGCGCGGCGCCACTGGACGAGGGGTCGCCCGAGTACCTCGCCCTCGAGCTCTATCTCGGCTGGCGAGGCGCGGGACTGCGGATCGAGGGACCGGCAGTGCGACCGTGACTAGCGGAACCGCGGATGCGGGCTTCGCCCGCCCCTCGGGCGGACTTTCGGAGGATCGACCTCGTGACCACCCCGATTGCTCTGACCATCGCCGGCTCCGACCCGTCGGGCGGTGCCGGCATCCAGGCTGACCTCAAGACCTTCGCTGCACACGGCGTCTACGGCGCGAGCGTCATCGTCGCGCTCACGGCTCAGAACACGCGCGGCGTCACCGCCATCCATGAAGTGCCAGGCGCCTTCGTGGAGGCCCAGATCGACGCAGTGCTCGACGATCTCCAGGTGACCGCTGGTAAGATCGGCATGCTCGCGACGAGTGAGATCATCCTCGCCGTCGCACGGGCGCTCGATCGATCCCGGGCGTTCCCATTGGTGGTCGATCCGGTGATGGTGGCAACGAGCGGCGATGTGCTCTTACAGCCCGAGGCCGAGGCGGCACTGCGCGAGTTCATCCTGCCCCGCGCGTTGCTACTGACCCCCAACATGCCGGAGGCGGCGCGACTGCTCGGCACCTCGATCGCCGACGGTGACGACGAATTGCAGCGTCAGGCCGAGGCGCTGCTGGCGCTCGGTCCGCAGGCGGTGCTGGTCAAGGGCGGGCATGGCGGCGGTGGCGAAGCCGTCGATGTCTTCTTCGATGGCGGTGCGCCGGTGTTCCTGCGGGCACCGCGCATTCCGACCCGCAATACGCACGGCACCGGGTGCACGCTTTCGGCCGCCATCGCCGCGCGGCTCGCGACGGGCATGCGGCTCGCCGATGCCGTGCGCGCGGCCAAGAGTTACGTCAGCGCCGCGATACGGGCCGGTTCGATGCTGCGCATCGGGCATGGCAACGGCCCCCTCGACCACGCCGCCGCCGGTCGCACGCTCTGAGCGCGCCCCATCCGCTACAACGATCGGGGATGCGCGCCCCGGCGTGGACCTTCAGCCACGTGTCCCAAGCCCAGATGGTCATCGCAACAGAAATGCCTTGGCGTGCAACGGCGCTCGGCTAGGAAGGAACGATGCACTCCTTGGGATTCGGATTGGAGCGACTGGGCTACGTGGCGTTGCGCGCCCCGTTGGCAACGCTCGCTTTCATCGTGCTTCTGACGGCCGCGAGCGTGCTCGGGCTGCCGCGCCTCCTGGCCGACGACGCGCTCAGCGAGCTGTTCCGCGCGAACACCCCCGAATTCAAAGCCTACGAGCGGATGAGCAACCGCTTTCCGGCGAGCGAGTTCGACGTTCTCGTGGTCGTCGAAGGCGCGGATCTGCTGACACCGGAGCAGTTCGAACGGGTGCGTTCGGCGCATCTCGATCTCGAACTCGCCGATGGAGTGGCCGGCGTTCTATCCGTGTTCTCGATGCGCGACCCACCCGACGAGAGCGGTTTTCCGCCGCCGATGATCCCGGATGAGTTGCCCGAAGGAGCTTCGTTCGACGAACTCATGAAGCGGGTCGCCGCGCATCCGCTGCTGCAAGGGCGGTTCCTTTCGATCTCGGATGGCACCCGTCCGCACCTGACGGTGCTGGTTGTCAGTCTCAACCGCGAATCCCTCAGCCATCGCGGTCTCGACCCGGCGCTGGGCGCGGTCGGCGGCGTGCTCGACCAGGTTTTCGAAGAATCCGGCCTCACCGTCACGCTCTCGGGCGCTCCGGTGATGCAGCGCGAGATCCGCGAAGCGATCCGCCGCGACCGGGTGACCTACAACGCGGCAGGCCTCGCGATCGGGATCCTCATCTGCTGGGCCTTCTTTCGCCGCCTCAGCCTGGTTCTCGTGGCCTCGGTCTGCCCGATCCTCTCGGTCGTCTGGGCGATGGGCGCTCTCGGCTGGATGGACCAGAAACTCAACACGTTCATCAACGTCATTCCGCCATTGGTCATGGTGATCGCCTTTTCCGACGCCATGCACATGGTGTTCGCCGTGCGGCGGCACTTGGCGGCCGGCCATTCCAGCATCGAAGCGGCCCGGCACGCCACTGCGACCGTCGGGCCGGCGTGCGTGCTGACGTCCCTCACCACGGCCGTCGCGCTGCTGACGCTGACCTTCACGGACTCGGCGATGATCCGCCAGTTCGGCCTCGCGGCGGCATTCGCGACAGCGCTCGCTTTCATCGCCGTCATGCTGGTCGTGCCGATGGCGGCCGTGCTGCTCTATCGCGACACCTCGCGCTTCGTGCGCGAGGAGGGATCACGAAGCCATGGCCTGCGCTGGTTGCAGCGCTTCAGCGAGGGCATGGCGGGCTTCATTCGGCGCCACGCGCGCGCGATCGCCGTGCTCGGGGTCGTCTCGTTCGTCGCCTTCACCCACCTTCACCTGCAACTCGAACCGCACTACCGCCTCAGCGACGAGGTTCCCGGGAGCAACCAATCGGTCGGCGCCGCCGAGACCCTCGAGGAGCGGCTGACCGGCGCCCATCCGTTGCACATCATGATCGCATGGAAGGAAGGCCTCTCGGTCACCGATGCGCCCGTTCTCGACGCCCTGGCGGACGCGCACCGGCTGCACGAGGCACATCCCTCGGTCGGCAACGTCTGGTCGGTGGAGACCCTTCGCCGCTGGCTGGCCGAAATCGGTGTGACCGAGCGCGCCAAGATCGCCGAGTATCTGGCGCTACTGCCGCAGCATCTGACCGCGCGCTTCTACAACCCCGAGGCGCGTTCAGCACTGGTCACGGGGCGGCTGCCGAGCCTCGATGCCGACGAGGCGGTGCCGATCATGCGCGATCTCGACGCCCGGCTGGACGAATTGCGCAAGCGCCATCCGGACGTGACCTTCACCGTCACCGGGCTCGCCGCGGTGTCCGCGCTCCAGAGCGCCAGCATGATCCGGCAACTCAACTTCGGCCTGTTCTCGGCGGTCGCGATTGTCATGGTGCTGATTGCGCTGGCGTTTCGATCGCTGCGTCTCGCGCTGCTGAGCTTCGTGCCGAATCTCTTTCCGATCGTCGCCGCGGGGGCTTTCCTCTACTTCACGGCGGACGGACTCGCCTATGCCAGTGTCATCGCACTCACCGTCGGTTTCGGTCTCGCCGTCGACTGCACCATCCACTTCCTCGCCCGCTTGCAGCGCGAGCAACAGGGCGAACCG
Source organism: Hyphomicrobiales bacterium (assembly GCA_016125495.1). Classification (NCBI taxonomy): domain Bacteria; kingdom Pseudomonadati; phylum Pseudomonadota; class Alphaproteobacteria; order Hyphomicrobiales; species Hyphomicrobiales bacterium. The sequence goes on from WGLQ01000022.1 coordinate 15,463, forward strand.
CGTGTCGAGCGCGCTGTTACGGCCACAATCGGCCACATTGGTCCGGTTCTGATTCTGACGACGCTTGTTCTCATCGTCGGTCTCGCCGTAACAATGGCAAGTGATTTGCCGTCGATGCAGTTATTCGGCAAGCTGACGGTACTGACGCTGGCAGGTGCCCTTTTCGGTGATCTCGTTATCCTGCCGGCAATCGTTTCTGCTTTACGAAGCGTAGTGCCAGAACGAAACCCTGATACGGGATGAGATCGATGACCGCTAAGAATGGAAGAACCGTGCTGCGTAGCGCGGCCCTCGGGCTTGCTGCTGTCGCCGCCACGATCATGGGTGGTCTGTCCGCCGAAGCCGCGTCGTTCGCGGATCTGAGTGGCAGCTGGAACGGACGCGGCTGGATCACGCTGAACAACGGCGGCCGCGAGCGGGTGCAGTGCCGGGTGGTCTACGAGGCGCAGGGAACCAACCGCATCGTGCAGAACCTGCGGTGCGCGAGCACCAGCTACAAAATCGATGCGACGAGCCACGTGCAGCGCAGCGGCAACGCCCTTTACGGCACCTGGACGGAAAAGAGCTTCGACGTCGAAGGTTCGCTGTCGGGCGAGGCGCTGGACGATGGTTTCAGCCTTTCGCTCTCCGGCAACGTCTTCAACGCCGGCATGTCGGTGCGGCTCGATGGCGGCTGCCGCCATGATCTCAACATCAATGTGCACGGGATCGACATCCGCAACGTGTCGATGGGCTTGCGCAAGTGTTGAGGTCGTCCCCTCACCACTTGGCGGCGTGATCGCCGCGAAGGCTGTCCCAACCGCTTACCGATGACGGCGCCCCAGTGGCGCCGTTTCGTCTTTGCGCACCGCCCGCCAGAGGTAGGCGGTAATCCATCGGCATCATTGGCGGTCCGCGCGGCGGTCGAAACCGTTGCTGTCGCCGGCGTTGCTTGCGATCGGAAAGGATCGCCACGCCTGTTGTGGCCGTGTGGTGACACCTGCGCCCAGTACGCACCAACCCCCTTGCCGCGAACCGCGTGCTCTGACACATTCAATTCACGAATGCGTCGGGTGGCGATACGTCACCAACCTTCTAAAAGCGCGAGACGAGTCGGGGGGCAAGTATCGCGCTTTGGGCCTGCGCTTGGAGCGCGGCCCACTCTTCTGGGGGGCCGTTCGGGCAAGGGCCAGGACGGCGCACTGACAAGGCCGATCCACGATGGGTCGGCCTTTTTTCTTCTCTCATGCTTTTTTTGGCGGGGCCATTTGCCATGTCGCGGCCGGTCGTCCATCGCGAGCTCGTCGGGCGCGATCCGTATTCCGCCCAATTGTGGCAGACTTGACACAATCCCGCTGAAACCCGTTCGGTCGCCGACATCGGCAGCGTTTACGCTTTGGCGCGCTGCCCCGTCCAGGCGTATAGGTGGACGACGTGCCGGCATGTTGGGGAAACGCCGAAGGGTCGATCCCGCTTCGGAGCAGATGCAGGGCAACAGCGGCGCATCGCACAGCCTTGTAGACACATCCCGATGCGCCGGGGAACGGGAAAGCGGTTTGGGGGGAGAAGGCAATGACGAGATTCCATCAGAGCACTGCTCTCGCCACGCTGGCCGTTCTGGGGACGGTTTCACTGGCGCAGGCTGGCGGTTTCGCGGTGCGCGAACAGTCTTCGACCAGCCAGGGCGCATCCTTTGCAGGGGCGGCCGCGGACAACACCCTGAGCGGCATGTACTGGAACCCGGCAGCCGTCGCGAACCAGAATGGCTTCAACTCGGAGAGCCATTACTCCGTGATCCTGCCGGACAGCGAGATCACCAACGTGACTTACACGCTGGGTGGCGCACCGGTTCCGAACGGTGCCGTGAACCCAGGCAACTCCGGTGACTCGTCGGGTCAGATCGGCAAGACGGCGCTGGTCTCGTCGAGCTATTACAACTATCAGATCGACCCGAGCCTCTACGTCGGCATGAGCATCAACGCGCCCTTCGGCCTCGTCACGGAGCCGGAGAACCGCAACTGGGCCGGCTCGCTCCTCTCGCGCACGTCCGATATTTTCAACATCGTCGGCACGCCGACACTCGGCTACCGCATCGCCCCCGGGGTCACACTCGGCGCGGGTGTGCAGATCGGCTACATGGAAGGGACGCTGAAATTCGGTCGCGCGAACCTGCCCAATCTCTTCTACAACGGCGACGACTACGCCATCGGCTGGACGGCCGGCATCATGCTGGAGCCGGGCACGGGCACGAAGATCGGCCTCGGCTATCGCTCGCAGATGGAATACGAGCTGGAGGGCAAGTTCGGCGACAACCTCCTCAACACGCGCTTCGGCGCGAACGTTGAATTGACCACGCCGGATATCGTGACCTTCAGCATCACCCAGGCAGTGGCTCCAGGGGTGCGCGTGATGGGCACCTTCGAGTGGACCGACTGGAGCGATTTCAGCCAGCTCAACATCGTCCCGACGGAAACCGGTGTCGCGACGCTCCTCGCGCTGGGCGCCAATACGCTGCCGACCGGTGGTGTTTCCGTGGCCGGCCAGACGTTCGCATCGCTCAACGCCAACTGGGAGGACGCTTGGTTCGCCTCTGTCGGCTTCGAGTACGACTATTCGGCCGATACGACCTTCCGCGCCGGCCTCGCATACGAGGAGAGCCCGATCCAAGCGGCGGCGAACCGGCTGACTGCCGTGCCGGACAACAACCGGATCTGGTTGTCCGCGGGCCTCTCGACGCACGTCGGCCAACTTCTCCCGAGCCTGTTCGGCGGCACCAGTGATACGACCCTCGACTTTTCCTACACCCACATCTGGGTGGAGGACGCCGATATCGAGCGCGAGTCGATCTCGAACAGCAATCTCGTCTTGCACGCCGAGTCGAACGACGCGTCGGTCGATATCATCTCCTTCGCACTCCGCACCAAGTTCGGCGCCGAGCCGACGGGTTCGTACAAGTAATCCGGAACGCCGGCTGCGTTCTTGCTCTCGGAAGGCGGCACCCTCGGGTGTCGCCTTCTTTGTTGCAGCGGTTCTGATCACTTGATCGCGTGCGACAGTGGGGCAACCACGGCCGAGGGGCACGCGCGAGGGCGATCGATTCCCGTCGCCGACGCCACCTCATCGCAAGGGGACGCGAGCCAAGGCTGAGGTGCCCATGTTCGCGGGCTGCCGGCACTGCGCGGACCTCAGATGGCACCTTCAACGGTCGCATTGCCCGCGGCGCGATCCGCGCCTATGGATCGCGCGTAGTTCTTGGGCAAGAAAGGACGAAGCGATGGTGACGGTGCTGGAGCAGGGCAAGCGCGTTTCCGAGACGGCAACCGAGGCTGGTCGCGGTCAACTCCTGGCCGACGCCGCCGGTCGCACCGAGCGCCACCCCGAAAAGGCGCACCGTCCCGAGACCCCCCTCCAGCGCAAACCCGCTTGGCTCCGCGTGAAGGCGCCGGGCTCGCAGATCTACCAGGAGACGCGCGCGATCGTGCGCTCCGAAGGGCTCCATACGGTTTGCGAGGAGGCCGGCTGTCCGAACATCGGCGAGTGCTGGTCGAAGCGGCA
>WGLQ01000023.1 GCA_016125495.1 Hyphomicrobiales bacterium
GGCGGTGCGCCGGTGACCTCCGACTGGGCCGAGAAAATCGACGCCGACGGCTATGCCGCCGATGCCGCCCACGCGGTCTCGCTCGCCAAACAGCTCGTCGACGACCTCGCCGAGGAGATGGACGGCGCGCGAAGAAACTGAATACCCGTTCGGCGTCGCGCACGGCGCGACCGATAATGGAGCACCTCCGACTGGCCGGCATTGTTTCCTGGGCAATCCGGCCACTTTTTTTCTCTGATCGGGCTCATCGCCCGCCCGGGCCGGAGCGGAGTACGAGACCGCAATGTCGAGCCTCGGGCAGCGCAGCAGGGAATTCTGGGCGAGCATCGGCATCATCGTTGCCGGTGCCATGTGGGGGCTGTTCTGGATACCCCTGCGCGCGATCTCCGAAATCGGGTTGACGGACGCCTGGCCGGGCGCCGTCGTGGCGTTGGGCACCATGATCGTCCTGCTGCCCTATGTCATGCTGCGCCGGCACTCCATGCTGCGGCAATGGCGTCAGATCGCGCTTGCCGGAATGGTGACGGTTTCGGCCTTCAGCCTCTATGCCAGCGGCCTCCTGCTCACCGACGTCGTGCGGGGAATTCTTCTCTTCTACATCACGCCGGTCTGGGGCACGCTGCTCGGCATCCTCTTTCTGGGGGAGCGCCTGACGCTGAGCCGCATCGCCGCCCTCACCTGCGGCCTCGGAGGCCTCGCCGTCATACTCGGCGACACGGGTGGCTGGCCGTGGCCGCGCAACATCGGGGACTGGCTGGCTCTCGCCTCAGGCTTCACCTGGGCTTGTGGCTCGCTGCTGCTTTTCCGCCTCGGCACGATCGGCGTGGCGGGACAGATGCTCGCCTTCGTGACCGGCTCGCTGATCGTCTCGATCGCGACGATCCTGATCCTCGGCGAGACCTACGGGCCCCGACCGGCACCGGCCGCCCTCGGGTCCGGTCTCCTCTGGGGGATCGCCGCGGCGCTCTACTTCGTGCCGATGCTCTTTCTGACCATCTGGCCGACCACGGTCGTGCCGCCAGCCCGCATCGGTATCCTGATGATGAGCGACGTCGTCGTCGGCGTGGTGAGCGCCGCACTCCTTTCGGGCGAACCTTTCACCATGCGCGAAGCGATCGGCGCGGCGCTCATCATGCTGGCCTCGCTGATCGAAATCCGCTCGCGCCAGCAGATCACACCCCTTTCCCCTGCCGAAGCGAAATGAGCCCGCGCCTGTCATCGACCATTACAGACCAACCCTTTTGGGTGGGGTATGAATATATTGACTTTGGAAATCGTGCATGCACTCGCTTACCGGCATTCGGATCAGTCGTCCGATTGAACGCAATGGGATCGATGGAAGAAAGGGAAATGCGCAAGCTCGCGACGGGCCGTGCCATCCGCCGGGCCGTACTCGCAGCAACTCTTCTGGCCAGCCTCACATATATTGGTTCCGCCCTTGCCGCGCCACTCGCCGGCGCCGACGCCGGAGTGCAGGTCGACCACTGACAATCAACGGGAAAGACAAGCAACGGGAGAGAACGCAATGACCGCCCACGACAAGTCGCTCGCTGAACGGATCGCGGAAATCAAAGGCGCAACGGTCGTCAAGAGCTTCTGCTACACGTGCCCCTGGCAGTGCCCGACAGAGGTCTATGTCCGCGACGGGCGCATCGTCTATCACAAGGGCAACGAGGCCGCCCCGAACAACATCGGCACGCGCTGCGCCAAGGGCATGGCGAGCTGGTGGGTGACGCAGGACCCCGACCGCCTCAAGTTCCCGATGCTGCGCACCAGCCCCAAGGGCAGCGCGCCGCAGTTCAAGCGCATCTCGTGGGACGAAGCCTACAAATTCATCGCCGGCAAGCTGAAGGCGATCCGTGAGGCGCACGGTCCGGAGGCCGTCGCCTACATGACGCACCACGATCCGAATTCCGGCTTCATGACGGCGCTTCTGTGCGATCTCTACGGTACGCCGAACGTCTCCGTCGGGCATGCCATGGGCTGCGAGGGTGACCGCCGGCACGCCTGCCTCACGACCTTCGGACACATCTTCCCGATGCACGATTTCGGTCCCTCGAAATACGTGATGATCTGGGGCATGAACAACCTCGGCGCCAACCAGGGCCTATCGGAAAGCCGTGCACTGCTGCAGGCCAAGAAGAAGGGCGCCCGCCTCGTGGTGGTCGATCCCGCCTTCACGGAAACCGCGCAGAAGGCGGACGAATGGGTGCCCATCCGCCCGGGCACCGACGCCGCCCTCGCCCTTGCGATGGCCCACGTGATCGTCAGCGAAAATCTCCATGACAAGCCGTTCGTCGACAAATATTGCGAAGGCTTCGGAGGCTATCGCGACCATCTCCTCGCCAAGGGTTACACCCCCGCCTGGGCGGCCGAGATCACCGGCATTCCCGCCGAGACCATCGCGCGCCTCGCCCGCGAGTTCGCCGGCACCAAACCGGCGATCGCCTGCACCTTCAAGGGCGCCGGCTACTACACCAACGGCAACGACGGCTCGCGCGCGATATTCCTCCTCGACGCGATCACCGGACAGGTCGACAATCCCGGCAACATCCACCTCAAGGATTGGGCGCCGATCGGCCCCGCCGTCGCCATTCCCGAGGAGGCCAAGACGAAGCCGTCGAAGCCGCCGCTGGCGCACGCCATGGGATATCCGCTCGCGCCGCTCACCGGATATCCCGTCTATCCGGAAATCCCGAACACGCGCCTGCCCGAAGCCATCCTCGAGGGCAAGCCCTATCCGATCCGCGGCGTTTTCGTCCACGCTTCGAACCCGATCATGAGCGATCCGAACCGCGAGCGCATGCAAGCCGCTTTCCGTGGCCTCGATCTCGCCGTCGCCATGGAACTCTACATGTCCGAGACAGCCGAGGAGTGTGACATCGTGCTCCCGGAAACCTCCTTCTACGAGCACGCCGAAATTCGCCAGGGCATGTGGATGGGCGCCGAAGCGATCCTCTGCCAACCAGCCGTCGAGCGCGTCGGGGAAGCAAAGCCGACTTACGAGATCGTCCAGGGCATCGCACGGGAGATGGGCTGGGGCGAGCACTTCACATACGAGACCTGGGAGGACTGGGCGCGCCCGATGGTCGCCGGCCTTCCGATCACTCTGGAGGAGTTGAAGGAGCGCGGCTTCTGGGCCGGCGACATCCGCTACGGGCGCTACAAGGAAGGTTTGCCGACCCCCTCGGGCAAGATCGAGATCCGATCCGGCGCCTATGAGAGCTGCGGCCTCAATCCTTACCCCGAATGGCGCGAGCGCAGCGTGGTGCCGGACGAGGATTACCCTCTCCAGCTGACCCACTCCAAGCTCTCCATGCACTGCAACATCGTCACCCAGAACAACCCCTATCTCATGGAGATTTGCGGCGAGAACTGGGTGGAGATCAATTCGCAGGATGCCGCCCGCTTCGGCATCTCGGACGGCCAGTTGGTCTGGCTCGAGAGCCCGAAGGACAAGATCAGGATCACGGCCAAGGTCGTCGAAGGCGTCGTGCCGGGCTGCGTTTCCGTCCGCCACGGCCACGGGTTCGGTCATTGGGCCATGGGCGCGGTCGCGAAAGGCAAGGGCGCCCACTCGAACAATCTGATGGATTCTCACCAGAACCCGGTGACGGGAACGAACTCCTACAACGAGTGCAAGGTGCGCGTCAGGCGGGCCTGAAGACCAGAGGGATTGAACTCCCGGTCTGATCGCGCGACCTCGGCGTCCTTGTCCGAGATCGCGCGAGCCCAGCCCCCGCTCGGCGCGACAGGCTCCGTGCCCATTCGACAGACCACGTGCCGACGTGCCGGGGATGGACAGAACCGAAATGCGAATGGAGAGAGAGCCGGGGCGGAGAACCCCGTCCGGCATCACGCCATCATGCAGCCGACATCGGCGCCTTTCCCGACGGACAATCGGCGCTGAACCTGGCTGCGACCCGGATAGCCCACGTCGCCGGCAGCGAATGGTCGACCAGGAGGTATCTGTCGATGGACCTCTTGAAGGATCACCAATCCACCAACGCCACCGCCTGAGCCCGGGCCGGACGCCGATCAGCCAATTCCAAAGTGCGAAAAATTCTGAACACTACCTCTCAAGCACGTTCCTCGAGCGCTGCGATCGCAATACCCGCCTCGCCACGCACAGAGTAGAGGAGCCAGATCCGGCCGTCCTCCTCGAATATCGCAGGGTCACGGAGCTGGTTGGCGTCGTCCATCATGGCGCCGCGAAAGGATGGTGCGCGAGGCAGTCGCGCGCCTTCCCACTCCATCGCAGGTCTCAGTACCTCGTGCGGTCCCGTTGCCCGCCAGTCGTGCCAATCTCCGGCCAGATCAACCGTCGAGCAGAGAATGCGCTCCGGCGCGTCGCCGACCTTCGTCCAGAACACGTGCAACCGGTCGCCCCGATGCAGGAGAGCTGCATGTCGCTGCAAAGGCTCGTCGAAGAGGTCGGGCCCGCGTTCGAAACCACCGAGGCCGTCAGCGGAGCGAAAGATGATGCCGGGCATGACGAGGGCATAGTGGAAGCCGCCGTGCCGGAAGACGCGGAAATAAGAGGGACCGAGCACGTCCGGCCGCGCCTTGAAGGTCAGACCATCATGCGAGAGTGCAACTCGAGTGACCTGACGGCCGTAGCTTTCGAGCCCATGGTAATACATGCGGATGCAGCCTGCGGCGTGGTCCACGTGCACGTCGGGCGAGGCGATGTGAGGAAGCGTCGCATCGTCGATAGGATCAGGAACACCGGGCGTGCCTGGCGGCGCGATGCCTTCCCACTGCTGCACATCTGAGTGAACAGCGGGATCGGCAGGCGGGATTGCGGCGTCGGTCAGGAAGCCCGAATCCGAGAGTTCCAGGACCCCCGGCCGGTGGATGGACCACGGCCCTTCCAACGCATCGGCGAAGGCGAGGCGGATGTAGCTGCCCTTGTGATGGGCAAAGTAGAGGTAGTACCGGCCCAGCGGATCGCGCACCCAGTCGGGTACGCGGATCAGGGAGGGCCCCTGGATATTGCCGCCCATCCGCTCGTCCATACCCGGACGGATGATGGGGTTGCCGACGAGGCGGCTCGCGGTGAACAAGCTCCGTCCTCCTTGCAGCTTCGTGCACGCCTCCACCGATGGAGGACCATGATCGGTCATTCGAACGGTAAAGCGGATACGACCCCATCCCTGCGCACGCCGTCAATGCTCTCGATGGTCACGCGCGTGCCAGGAGCCCAGGCGCCTTTCTCGATCATCGAGAGCCCGACGTTGCGCTGCAGCCGCGGCGACCAGCCAGCCGATGTGATCCGGCCGACCTCGGTCGCACCCACGAGGACCGGCCAGGGCTTGCCGCAGGGCGGGCAGGGACCACCGTCGAACAGGACGCCTCGGATCTGCCTTTCGATGCCGCGCCTTGCGATCGCCTCGAGCGCCTCGCGCCCGATGTAGTCGATCGAGCCGTCGAGCGTGCAATACCGCGCCATGCCGCATTCGAGCGGGTTGTTCGCGCGCGTGAACTCGTTGCCGTAGGAGAGGAGGCCGGCCTCGATCCGGTCGGGCAGATTGGGGCAACCGGGCGTCATCTCGAAGCGCCGGCCGGCTTGCCAGATCGTATCCCAGAGCAGGGGGCCGAGGGCGCTGTCGTCGAGGAAGATCTCGAAACCGCCGGGCCGCGAGTAGCCCGTGCGCGCGACGAGTTGGCGCGTTCCGCGAAAGTCCACATGGCCGAAGCGGAAGTAGCGGATCTGGCGAACATGCTCGCCAAAGATGCTGGCCATGAGGTCCTCGGCCTTGGGTCCCTGCACGGCAAGCGGCGAGACATCCGGCTCGTCGACCGAGACGTCGAGGCGGGCGCCGATGGCAAGACCCTTTGCCCAGAGCAACACGTCGGAATCGGCGATCGAAAGCCAGAAGCGATCCTCGGCGAGCTTCAAGAGAACGGGGTCGTTGACCATCCCGGCCGTCTCATCGATGAGCGGCACATAGAGGCACTGCCCGATCCTGGCGCGCCGCAGATCACGCGGTGTCATCCACTGCACGAGGCGGGCGGCATCCGGCCCGGTGATCTCGACCTGACGCTGGCAGGAGACGTCCCAGATCTGCACGTGCTCGCGCAGGTGCAGGAAATCCTCCTCGACCGTCGGCCCGAAAGCCTTGGGCAGCAGCATGTGGTTGACGACCGAGAAGCCGCGCACGCCGTGCTGCTCGACCTTGTCGGTGTAGGGCGTGCGGCGGATGCGCCGCGACATGTTGAGGCCGGAGGTGGACATGGTGCCGCGTTGTCCTTCGAGGGCTCAGCTCGACCACCAGGCCGAGCAGCTGTTGGGGGAGAGAATGATCGGGAGGTGATAATGACAGGCGGGATCGGGCATGACGAAGCGGAGCACGATCTCGCGCATGATGCGGTGGCCGGGCACCTGGCGATGATCGAAGTAGCGGCCTGATGCAAAGACCAGTTCGTAGGTCGAGGACTCGTGCCCGGATGGAATCTCGACCTCGACCGAGAGCCGGCCACCGGCATCGGTTTCGCGCTCGAACAAAGCTGTCCGCGCTCCCGATGAATCGAGCCTGAAGAGCCGGACACCGACACCGCCGGCATGCGTGCCGTTGCTGCCGTCGAGGGTGTGAGTGGTGAGCGTCGCCATCGCCGCCTCCTATTCGATCGAAGCCTTGTCGCGCTTGCTGGTCGTCGCCAGTACGATCGGGCTGATGACGCCCTTGGCCTTCACATTGACGCAGGCCGTCTTGCCACTCGCCATGGCGCGCGCGAGCGCGGGTGCCAGTTCCTCGCGTCGCTCGACGAGTTCACCGTGGCCACCGAGGCCCTCGAACATCTTGTGGAACGGGATGTCGCGGAAGTCGGTCGCAAAGTGCTTACCGCTCGCGAACAGCCGCTCCTGCTGCTGCGAAATGCAATCGAGCCCGCCATTGTTGTCGATCACGACGGTGATCGGCAGGTCCTCCTGGAATGCCGCCTCGATCGAGAGGCCGCCCGAAAGGAAGGCACCGTCTCCGCTGATGAGCACGACATTCGCGTCTCGATGCGTGTTCTTTGCCGCGAGCGCGAGCGAGACGCCGACGCCGAGCAGGCTGAAACTGCCGGGATGCAGGATGCCGGCGAGCCGTTGGCCCCGCGCGCCCGCGAGGTTGACCGCGATCTCGGACCAGAAATGCGTGTTGCCGCCGTCGAAGACGAGCCAGTCGCTCGCGCCCATGGCGGCCTGCACGTCGAGGGAGAGCTGCAGGGGATGAATTTTTCCGCCGGTCCGCGCCGCTTCGTCGGTGTCGCGCTTCAAGTCGGCGAGCGTCTCATCCACCCACGTGTCGCGCCAGGCACGGTTCGTCTCGATCCAGGAGCGGGGCAGCGTCCAGGCGCCCGCCGCCGCAAGACCCATCAGGGCATCGAGAAAAGCTCCCGGGTCGGAAAGCAGGACATGGTCGGCTGCCCGGTTCATCTCCAGCTCCTCGTGCGAGCCATTGACGCAGACGAGCTCGGTCGAGGCGGGGAAAAGCGGTGGATTGCCGAAGCTCATCTGATTGTCCAGCCGCCCGCCGACCATGATCGCAACGTCGGCAATCTCGAGCGCCTGCCTGGATGGCTGGTACTGGTGGATGTCGGCGAGGCCCATGTAGGCGTCACTCTCCTCACCGAGCAGCTTTTGATGATAGGGCACGTTGAAGACGGGGATGCCGAGCAGGCGACCGGCCGCCTCGAGCTTGGCTTCGGCGCCCGACCACCAGACCCCATGCCCACCGATCAGGATCGGTCGCCGAGCCGCGGCGATCCGCTCCAGCAGTGGTGCCAGCACCGCCGGATCGGGCCAAGCCCGCGGCGGCGGTGATGCGCGGCGGATGAACGGACGTTCCTCGCGCCCCGCATCCTCGTCGTAGGAGGAAAACATGATGTCGACCGGCACGCTCAGATGCACAGGTCCCGGATAGCCGCTGGTTGCGATCTTCCAGGCCCGGTCGACGAACTCCCCGATCCGCTCGCCATCTGTGACACTGCTGCTGTGCTTGGTGAGGGGGTTGGCGATCGAAACGTCGTCGATCTCCTTGAAGCCGCCGGCACCGCGCCGCTTCAGGGTGCTCGATCCGGTGATGAAGATGACGGGCGAGCGCTCGCCCCAGGCTTCCATCATGGCGGGCACGGCATTGGCGAAACCCTCCGGTCCGACGAGGCAGACGGCGGGCTTGCGCGTAATGCGCGTGTGGGCGTCGGCCAAGTGCCCCGCGACCTGCTCGTGCGGGCAGTTGATCACCCGCATCTGACATTCCATGAAGCCCTCCAGCGCGGGATTGCAGAAGCCGCCCGCCAGCGTGAAGACGTGCTCGACGCCCTTCTCCTGGAGGGCGCGGGCGAGCAGATGGCCGCCACGGATTCGTCGCTTGCCGGTCATGGGTTGGGAACCTCCGCTTGAGGGGGGGACAAATCTAGCCGCGATGAGGCGGGCGCACGCTCGGCGAGCACCTCCGCGTCGATGTCGGAGACGCTCACTCGCCCGATCTGGGCGAGCGTTATGGCAATTTCTTCCGCCAGCATGTCGAGGAAGGCGCAAAGGCCACCGGCGCCGCCCGCAGCTATGGCAAAGAGGAATGGCCGGCCCAGCATGGCGATATTGGCGCCGCAGGCGAGCGCCTTGACGATATCCTCACCGCAGCGGATGCCACCATCCACGAGGAGAGGATAATCACGGCCGACGGCAGCGCGGATCGCCGGCAGCACGGCGATGGAGGACGGAGCGCTATCGAGCTGGCGGCCGCCGTGGTTGGAGACCCAAACCGCATCGGCCCCTGCGTTCCTGATCCGCCTTGCATCCTCGACGGCCATGACACCCTTGACGATGAGCATGCCCCTCCAGCGTGCGCGCAACCGGTCGAGGAACTCCCAGTTGGCACCGGTACGGCTCGCATTGCGGTCGAAGCCGTTGGCTCCGGACGCGGGGAAATTCGCGGGCCGCGGTATGCCCGCCGCGATCGTCGCGAGCGTCCAGCGTGGGTGGAGCGCGAGGTCGAGCGCCTGGCCGGGCCCGATCCGGAAGGGCAACCCGAAGCCGTTGCGCACGTCGCGAGGGCGACGCGCGACCCGGGGAACGTCGACCGTGAAAACGAGGGTCCGATAGCCGGCGACAGCGGCGCGGTCCGCAAGCGCGAGCCCCTCCTCGGCGCTCGCGCTGACATAGAGCTGGAACCAGGCCCGCTCGCCGGCGATGCGACGGCTCTCTTCGAGCGGGGTCGATGCCGCGGTCGACAGGCAGTGCGCAATGCCGCGCCCGCCGGCCTCCGCGGCGAGCAGACGGTCCGCTCCCGGCCAGGCGAGATCGCAAAGGCCCATCGGCGCGATGCCGAGCGGCAGGCGCCAGTCGCTGCCGAGAAAGTGCGTCGAAAGGGTTGGCCGATCCGTGCTCGTGAGCACGCGAGGCTGGAGCCTGAGGCGCACGAGGTCGCTGCGGTTGAAAGAAGCAGCCGTCTCCGTCCCGGCGGCACCGTCGATGAAATCGAACACCATGCGTGGCAGACGTCGCCTCGCAGCGTTACGGAGATCGTCGAAAAATGGGATGGCACCGCTCACCGGATGCCCCCATGATGCAGACTGGACTCAAAACGCGATCGTGCGAACCGGGTGATTGTCCAATGAACGGCGAGCAAGCCCTCGAGCTGGTGCGGACCTATGCCGGCATGGGCCCGCATCGCACCGGCTCGCCCGGCGGGACCGCGGCCCTGACCTGGCTCGGGGGGCTCATGGCGGAACGAGGCGCGCGCGTCGAGTTGGCCTCGTTCGACTACCCGCACTTCGAGGGAACAGCGAGCGTCGTGCTCGCCGGCCAGCCGATCGAGGCGATGCCGCTCTGGTTTTCGGCGACCGGCACGTTCGAGATCGTGAAACCTCTGACCGGTGAAATCGACGCCCATGCCGACGAGCATGTCATCTCCGACGCAATCGCCGCACTCGTGGAGCAAGCGAGGTCGAGCGGCCATGATGGCCTGATCCTGGCCACCCGCTGTCCGAGCGAGGCGCTCTGCGCCATCAACCGATCGACCAGCGACCGGATCGATTGGCCCGTCGCCCTCGTCGCAGGAGGCGAGGCTAACAGGTTGCGGTCGGCGAATCCGATCGCCCGATTTACCACGCAGTCCCGCGCGGCCACGGCCTCCAACCTCATCGCTCACTTTCCTGGCCCGAAAGGCCGTCGCCCGGTGATCGTGACAACTCCGCTCTCGGGGTGGTTCCATTGCGCCGGCGAGCGCGGCACGGGAATTGCCGTTGCAGCTCATCTGGCTGAGCTCCTCTCTCGTGAGCATAGGGTTCTCTTCCTCGGCGCGACTGGGCACGAACTGGGCTTCCTGGGCGGCCACCAGCTCGCCGCGATGCTCACGGAAGAGCCAGCGTCCGTCATTCACATCGGCTCCTGCATCGCCAATCTGGAGAGCGATCTGGTCTCGATCTGCTCGGCGAGTAGCGGCACGCATGCCGCGATCGCGGCAACGCTCCATGAACTGGACGTCGAGGTGGGTTCGCCCGATTGGCCCCGCGACCCGGCGTGTTGGATCGGTGAATCGAAATGCTGGGCGGAGCGCGGCTGCCCGATGCTCTCGATCGCCGGCATCGCACCGCACTTCCACACGCCCGGCGACCTGCCCGAAGCCGTGACCACACCCGAGCTTCTTCAGCGCGCGCTCACGACCATCGGGGCGGCCGCGCGCCTCATTGCCCGGGAGGAGGGAGCATGAGGCGCGCACGGACCCCGGTCTGCCGTCAGCTCACGCGAACCACCAGCGCTCGATGAAGCGCATGCCATCGAGGTCCCAGTTGGCGGCGAGCTTCTCGCCATGGGCGATTTTCGTCGAAGTCGCGAAGACGTAGCTCGCGAACATGGGCAAAACGACGCCACCTTCGTTGCTGACGATCCTCTGCATCTCGACATAAAGCTCCCGCCGCTTGGCTTCGTCGAGCATCGAGCGTGCTTCCTTGAGGAGCCGGTTGAAGCGTTCGTGCGACCAGAAGGTATCGTTCCATGCGGCACCTTCCGAGTAGACCGTCGTGAACATCCAGTCCTCTGTCGGACGACCGCCCCAGTAGACTGCCGACCAGGGCTTTTTCATCCAGACCTTGGACCAATAGCCGTCATCGGCCTCGCGCAGAACGTCGAGGTTGATGCCTGCTCTGGCAGCTTTCTCCTTGTAGAGGATGCCAGCATCCACCGCCCCCGCGAAGGCGGCATTCGCCACCGAGAGCTGCACATCGAGCTGTTCCATCCCGGCCTTCTTCAGGTGGTACTTCGCCCGGTCGGGGTCGTAGCTGCGCTGCGGCAGCTCGGCTTCGCTGGCGTGGAAACGGTTGGAAGTCGCGATCGGGTGGTCATTGCCGAGCTTGCCGTAGCCGAACAGCACCTTGTCGAGGATTTCCTGTCGGTCGATGCCCAGCTTCAGGGCCATGCGGACGTCGTTGTTGTCGAATGGCGCGACCGTCGTATTCATGGCGAACGTGTAGTGCTGCGTGCCCGTCGTCTGCTCGATGCGAACCGCCGGATTGGCCTTCAGCAGGTGCACGGTCTTGAGGTCCACGCGGTCCGCGACATCGACCGCGCCGGTGGAAAGGGCGTTGACCCGCGCCGCGACGTCCGCGATCGTCAGCATTTCGACCTCGTCGAACCAGGCGCGATCCGGCTTGAAATAATTGGGATTGCGCTTCAGCAGGGCGCGCACACCCGGCTCCCAATTCTCGACGATGTAACCGCCGGTGCCGATGCCGGAGTTGAAATCGGGCTTGCCGTCCTTGGCCTGGTAGATCGCCAGGTGATAGCCCGACATGAGGAAGGGGAAGTCGGCGTTGCCGTCCTCCAGCGTGACGACGACCGTATCCTTGCCATCGGCCTTGATGTCGGTGATCGGCTTGACGATGGCTTTGGCCGCCGATTTCGAATCCGGCGCCCGGTGGTAGTTGAGCGAGGCGATCACATCCTCCGCATCGAGAGACTTGCCGTTATGGAAGGTGACGCCATTGCGGAGCTTGAAGGTCCAGACCTTTGCGTCGGGAGACGACGACCAGGACTCGGCGAGTTCGCCAGCGAGCGAGCCATCGGGCTCGATCACGGTCAGCATGTTGGCAAGCGAGTTGATGAAGCCCTGCACGAAGAAGTTGGTGTAGGTCGAGGGATCATAATTATCCGTGGTCGAGCCGTGACCGTGGCCAGACCGGAGCCGGCCGCCGCGCTTTGGCGTCGAAGCGAGCGCGGCCGAGAACATGCTGTTGGCCGAGGCTGCGGTGATGCCGGCTGCGAGTGCGAGCTGGACGAAGTCCCTTCGGCTCATGCGACCTGCGGCAGCAAGACGCTTCATGTCGAACAGGCGCATGTTCATTCCTCCCTCAATTCGTGATCCGGTTGACCGGGTTCCGACCCGGTCGAGCTTAGGGGATGACGAGCAATAGGGGAAATAGAATTAATTCGCCTATTTATTCGGTGACGCTATGGACCGTAACTTGGTCGCGAGTTCCGCGATCAGCTCGTTGGCGAGTTCTCGGGCGGTGAGGGACAAGGTATCGGGACCGCGGGCGATGATGACGAGCGGTGTTGCCACCTTCTGTTTGACCCGGCGGATCACGATCCCGCCGAGCGCGACCGCGGCCGCTGCCGAGTAGGGATCGACGACGGCCAGCTTGCCCGTCGCACGTGCGAGCGCCGCGACAGCGGGTGTCGAGGGCGACGTGAGGGTCGGATTGAAGCCAGCGAATTCGGCATCCGCGAGCGGCCCGCCAACCAGGCTGCGGTTGACCGCGTCGTACATGACGAACTCGTTCGGGGCTATGCTGGTGAGGTCGAGCGGTTCGGAGTTGCGTGCCTCGGGATGGTATTCCGGAACGATGCAGACGTGCCGAAGCATCATTTCGTGGATCACGAAGAGCTGCTCGGGCAGCCGGCGTGGGCTGATCACGGCAAGGTCGATCTGCTGCAGAGAGACCGCCTCGATGAGCGCCGGCGTGTTGCGCACTCTCACCTCGATCCTGAGGTCTGGCCGCATGGCATGCACGCGCGCCACAGCCTCGGGCATGACCCTATAGGTCAGGGCCGGGATGATGCCGAGCGTAACCTCTCCTGCCGTGGTCTCGCGGATCGAGGCTGCAACCTCCTTCAGCCGATCGATGCCGATGAACATGCTCTCGACGGCGGAGTTGAGCCGGCGTGCCTCGATGGTCGCGATGATGCCGCGCCCGTTGCGCGCAAAGAGCTGAAAGCCCACCGAGCGCTCGAGGTCCCCGATGAGGCGGCTGACACTCGGTTGGGAGATGTTGAGCAGGCGGGCGGCTCCGCTGATCGAGCCGGCGCGCATCGCAGCCCGGAATGCCTCGAGCTGGCGAGCATTCATGGCATCTCCTGACATTCGCCGAGTCTATGGATCGACGAAATCATTCTATTTGTCGTATGGCGGATCCCTGTCAATCCTGCCTCATGGAACTTCGCTGGAGGTTGCAATGGTTGGGAGTTCGACGATTTCGCGAGATGCCTGGACCCTTCGATCGGTCGAACCGGGCCCCGAGGGGCTGTCGGTTGAGTATGCCAACGGCCGGCGATCGCTGTTCCACTCGATCTGGCTCCGCGACAACTGCCGGTGCGACGCCTGCGGCATGCCCGAGACCGGTCGACGCACGCTGAGGCTGACCGGCCTCGATCTCTCCGTCGTTGCCACCAGGGCGGTCATCGGTCGCGACGATACGCTCGAGATCGACTGGTCGGACGGTCACCGGAGCCGGTTCACCGGCGAGTGGCTGAAGACCCATGCCTACGACGATGCCGCGCGGCGCGAGCGCGCCTTCAGGCCACGCATCTGGGACGACGCCGTTCGCAAGAGCCCACCCGTGATGAGCTTTCCGGAGGTCGCCGGTGACGATCGACTTTATCTTCGGATGCTACAGACGGTGCGCGACCTCGGCCTCTGCTTTCTGCGCGGCGCGCCTGCCGAGGCCGGCCGCCTCGAGCCATTCGCGCGCCGGATCGGCCCCATCCAGGAGAGTAATTTCGGCCGCATCCAGGATCTCGTGGTCGACGAGACGAAACAGAGCGTCGCCAATCGGACGATCGCGCTGAAGCCACATACGGACGAGCCCTATCGGGCATCGCCACCGGGCATTCTTCTCTTTCACTGCATTGCGACCGACGTGACGGGCGCCGGGTCCTCGACCTTCATGGACGGCTTCGAGCTGGCTGAGATCCTTCGCGCCGAGGACCCGGAGGGATTTGCCGCACTCACTCGCAACCGCATGGCCTTCCGTCGGCATTTCGCAGGCGACGTCGACATCATCACCGAGTTCCCGGCGCTCTCGGTCGATGAATTCGGAAACCTGATGGGAGTGCGCATCAATGACCGGGTGGCCGCCCCGCTCGCCATCCGGCCGGACGAGGTGGCCGCCCATTATCGCGGCATGAAGCGCCTTCTCGAACTCGCCGAGGATCCGGCTCGCATGCTTCTGCTCACACTTCGACCCGGGGACGTTGCCGTCTTCGACAATCATCGCATGCTGCACGGGCGCACCGAGCTCACCATGAAGGGCAAACGCTGGCTGCAATGGCTGCAGGTCGAGCGCGGCGACTTCCACTCGACGCTGAGGGTTCTCGCCGACAGACTCGGCGAAACCCGCGATGCCAAGCCACTGCTGCGCGGCGCCTATGGCTGAGGGGCGATAATGACCGCGCTCGTCGTGACCGGCGCGAGCCGGGGAATCGGGGCGGAGATCGCGAGGCGGGCCGCGGCTACCGGCCGACCGGTCGCCCTCAACTACAACCGTTCCCGCGCCGAGGCCGAGGAGGTCGTTACGAGCATCAGGACAGCCGGCGGCCGGGCGCTCGCGGTTGCAGCCGATGTCTCTGATCCCGAGCAGGTCGAGGCCATGTTCGCCCACATCGACCGCGATCTCGGACCCATCACGGGCCTCGTCAACAACGCGGGCGTCAACGGCTCATCCGGCCGGGTCGAGGCGCTCGATCCGAAGGCAACCGCACGCCTCCTGTCGGTCAACGTTCTCGGCCCATTCCTTTGCGCCGGAGCCGCAATCCGTCGCATGGCGAGGCGCCATGGTGGGCAGGGCGGTGTGATCGTCAACATCTCCTCGGCTGCTGCCCGCCACGGCGGCCCGGGCTCCTATGTGGACTATGCCGCGTCCAAGGGGGCACTCGACACATTCACGATCGGCCTCGCACGCGAGCAGGCGAGCGAGGGCATCCGTGTCAATGGCCTGAGGCCCGGCGCCACAATGACCGAACTCAGCCGCGAATGGATGCGCTCCCACCCCGATTGGGAGAGCTGGGTCATCGGACAAGTGCCGCTCGGGCGCCCGGCTCGTATGGAGGAGATCGCGCGCGCCGCGCTCTTCCTTCTCTCGGAGGATGCCTCCTACATCACTGGAGCCATCCTCGATGCCTCGGGCGGCTGGGTCAGTCCTTAGCGGCACGTGCCTGCTCGCCGCGGACAACCACCGGCCACCGGGGCAATGCGGCCCCCCGAACCACGACGCCGGGGTGCCGGAGCGCCAGGTGAATGACCAGTCCGCTCTATAGCGCAGTTCTTGGCAAAGGATCGGGCGAGACAGGTTCCTCGTTCCAGCCGTCGGCTCCTCGGAGCCTCGTATCGCTTGGCTCGGAGCACTGCCCGCAAATCCACAGCGCATCACCGCGCGGAAACAAACTCTCGAGGCAATGACCTTGCGGGAGCGGGTCTTGGACGCGGTGGCGGTGGTCTCGAAGTCGAGACGGCGTCAATTGCGCGGGCGAATGGCGAATGCGACGTTCTTGGTCTGCACGTAGTTCCAGAGCGCTTCACGGCCCTTCTCTCGGCCGTAGCCGGACTTCCCAAAGCCGCCGAAAGGCGTTTCGACGCCGCCCGCATACCACTCGTTGACGAAGACCTGGCCCGCGCGCAGATCGCGAGCGGTACGTGTCGCGCGACCGAGGTCGCGCGTGAAGACGCCGGCGACGAGCCCGTAGTCGGTTCCGTTGGCGATCGCGATCGCTTCCTGCTCGGTTCTGAAAGGCATGACGGCGACCACCGGTCCAAAAACCTCCTCGCGTGCGATCGTCATGTCTGGAGTGACGTCCGTCAGAACGGTCGGCTCGAAGAAGGCGCCGGGCCGGTTCAATTTGCGTCCGCCAGCCGCGGTCCGGGCACCATCGGCGAGCGCCTTGGCGACCATTGCCTCGGTACGGTCGCGTTGGGCCTCGCTCACCATCGAGCCCATGTTGGCACCACAAGCGGGTCGCTCGAGCCCTGGCCCGACCGAAAGTCCTTTCGCGATTGCGGCCGCACGCTCCACGAGTTCGGCGAGCCGGCTCTCATGCACGAGCACGCGCGACATCGCCGAGCAGACCTGGCCCGCGTTGAAGAAGATGCCCCACCTGAGGTCGCTCTCGAAGGCTTCGAGGTCGGCGTCATCGTAGACGATCGCGGCCGACTTGCCGCCGAGTTCGAGCACGCAGGGAACGACGTTGCCCGCCGCCGCCCGTGCGATCGAAATCCCGGTTGCGACCGAGCCGGTAAAGACGATCTGGTTCACGCCCGGATGGCCGGCGAGCGCGGCGCCCGCCTCCTGTCCGAGCCCGCAGATCACATTGACCGCGCCCGCAGGAAGGCCGGCCGCCTCGGCCGCCTCCGCGATGAAGCCGATGGCGAGGGGCGTCAGTTCGGGCGACTTGACGACGACGGCGTTGCCCGTCGCGAGCGCGGCCGACAGGGATCGCGCCGTCATCTCGATCGGATAATTCCAGGGAATGATCTGCGCCGAGACGCCGTAGGGCTCGTGCACCGTAAAATCGAGGTAGCCGCGACCGAGCGGGATCGAGCGACCCTCGACGGTCTCGGCCTGATTGCCGTAATACTCGAAATAGCGCGCAGCCCCTTCGACCTCGAGGCGCGCCTCCCAGAGCGGCTTGCCCTGCTCGCGTGTCAGTACCTCGGCGATCTCGTCGATCCGCTCGAGGAGATGGCGCCCGATCGCCTGGACCATGCGCCCGCGCTCGACCGGACGCAGTCCCGAGAGCGCTCCGGAGCGGTGCAACTCGCGGGCGGCGGCCACGGCCCGTTCGACGTCGCGCGCGTCCGCCATGGCCTGCTCGGCCAGCCTCTCGCCGCTCGAAGGATCGCTGACCGCGAGCCGCCCGCCGCCGCCGTCCACCCAGGCGCCAGCGATGTAGTTTTGCCAGTAGGGCCTGATGTCAGCCATCGACGGCCTCCCGCATCCATTGCTGAAGCTTCGAGATGGAGTGCTCGGAATTGAGACCGCACGCGGGATCGAGCACCAGAGGGCCCGGTCGATAGCCGCGCGATTTCAATCCCCGATGGACGCTCTCGACCAGCCTTATGTCCTCTTCGACGGTCGTTGCCCGGTCCTGCCGCGCGAGCCGGTGCACGACCTCGTCGTCGGCTCCATCGATGCTGTACCAGCCGCGCCAGACGGTGCAGTTGTCGACGTCGTGCGCCCGCCAGTGGTAGGTGTTGAGGACGTTTCCGGGATAGACCTGGAACGACAACATCGGCCAGAGGAAAAAGCTGCGGTACTCGCCCGCGTGCGGTACGGACAGATCGACCGGATAGGTCATTGCCTCCATCGACTGGCACTCGGTGGTGTGGCGCAGGACGTAGCCGTCGCCGAGCGGCTGGATGTCGTAGCTCTCAGGCCGGATCACGCCGGTTGCGAACGTCGGGTGGTTGATCGTGCAGTGGTAGCACTCGGAGTAGTTCTCCACCGAGACCTTCCAATTGCAGCGCTCGGGGATTTCGACCCACTGGAGGGGCGCCAGGCGGGCGATTTGGGGAACATATTCCGCAAGCTCCTGGCGCACGCCAGGATACCATTCGTCCATCGGCAGGGCATCGGGATCGAGGTTGACGAAAACGAAACCGTGGAAGATCTCGGTTCGCACCTCGGTGAGGCACACCGCCTTGCGGTCGAAACCCGGAACCGCACCGATGTTGGGCCCGCCGCGCAGCTCGCCGGTCAATTCATAGGTCCAGGCGTGGTAGGGACAGACGACGAGCCGAGTTGTACCGTCGCCTTCGAGCAGCCGGTGCGCGCGGTGCTGGCAGACGTTGTAGAACGTGCGCAGCGTCCCGTCCCGCCCGCGAATGGAAAAAAGGTCCTCGCCCGCGATCGAGAAGGAAAAGTAATCCCCGGCGCCGCGTGCCTGGCTCTCGTGGCCCGCGAACTGCCAAGTGCGCGAGAGGAGGCCGAGGCGTTCCCTCTCGAAGATCGTGGGGTCGGTATAGTACCGGGCCTCCAGCGAGTGGAGCGGGCCGGTCCTCGGCGCGATCGGCTGGGACGTCAGGGTCATCCCTCGTCCTCCTCATCATCGTTCACGTAGATGCCGAGGGCATGGCGTTTCGCATGGAAGGAATCGATGCTGGCGACGACCTCGTCGCCGGCTTCCGCGATGACGAATGCGGTGAGCAGTTCGAAAAAGGCCGTCAGGGCGACCGTCGAGGTGAAGAATTGCGGTGTCTCGGTCGCCACGATGAAGCGGTGCTGCGCATCGGCCATGATCGGACAGGCCGGGCTGTCGGAGATGGCGACGAGCGGCACCCGCTGCTGGCGCGCGATCGTCACGGCATCGACGACCTCACGCCGGTAGGGCCGGAAGGTCATTGCGATGAGAAGGTCGCGATGGTCGGCCCTGGCGAGGCCGTCGATCGGCAGCGTTCCGCCGTTCGGCAGCGCCCTGACCCCATCGATCGCCATGCCGGCAAGGTAAGCGAAGTTCTGCGCGACCGGATTTGCGACCCCGACCCCGAGCACATAGGTCCGCCGGGCCGCCACGATCGCGCGCGCGGCTCCAGCGATCCTCGCGTGATCCGTCGCGGCAAAGAAGCCTTCGAGATTGTCGATCGAGCTGGATGCCGTCTCGGCATAGAGGCTGCCCAGTTCGCCGCGCCGCGAGATGGACTGTAGCCATCGGGCCCGGTCGGGATAGGTCTCGCGGCCGCAGCGGATCTCGGCGCGGAAGACCTCACGCATCGCTTCGAAGCTCGGAAAGCCGGCGACATGTGCGAGGCGCACGAGGGTGTTCGGCTTGACCCCGGCGCGCATCGCGAGTTGGCGGATGGAGCTGATCCCGATCTCGTTGGGATGCTCGAGCACGAACGCGGCCGCTTTCGCCAGCTCCGGCGTCATGCCTTGGCGCTGTGCCTGCAGGCTGGCGAGCAGCTCCTGGCTACGGAGTGCGCTCGCGACATTTGGTACGTTTGTTCGATTCATGATTGACCACATAACAAACGTTCCATAATCCGGTCCAGGAGAATCGCTCGAGGAGGGTGTCGCGCATGGTTCCCGAACAGGCCCGGGTCGTCGTCATCGGTGGTGGCATCATGGGCTGCGGGCTTGCCTACCACCTCGCCCACGAGGGCTGGCGCGATGTCGTCCTCCTCGAAAAAGGGGAACTGACGAGCGGCTCGACGTGGCATGCGGCCGGCCAGATAACGCATTCGACCTCGAGCTTCGCCCTCGGGAAATGCGTCGGCTACAACATCGATCTCTACTCGAAAATCCTCGAAGCCGAGACCGGCCAGAGCGTGACGTGGCACGGCTGCGGCTCGCTCAGGCTCGCATACACGGACGACGAACTCGATTGGCTGCACCAGACGATCTCGGTCGGTCGCGGTCTCGGATTCGCGATGGAAATCGTCGGACCCGAGCGCATCCGCGCGCTGCACCCCTTCTACAACCTCCAAGGCGTCAAGGCGGCGCTCCACACCCCGGACGATGGTCACGTCGATCCGGCTGGCGCGGCCTTCGCGCTCGCCAAGGGGGCGCGGCAGCTCGGCGCCCGGGTGATCCGCCAGTGCCGCGTGACGGGGGTCGCCCGGACGGCAGGAGGGGAATGGCTGGTCGAGACCGAAGCCGGCACCATCCGCTGCGAGCACATCGTCAACGCCGCCGGCACCTATGCCCGCCAGATCGCCCTCTGGTCCGGCTACGACCTGCCGACCACCTCGATGACACACCACTATCTCATCACCGAAACGGTGCCCGAGTTCCGCGATCTCGAGCGCGAACTGCCCGTCGTGCGCGACGACCGGCTCGTGTCGGGTTACGTACGGATGGAGCAGAAGTCGGGGCTCATCGGCATCTACGAGAAGGCCAACCCCAACACGGTCTGGGACGAGCATTGCCCGTGGGAGGCCGAGAACGAACTCTTCGAGCCCGACTACGACCGCATCATGCCGTGGCTCGAGAATGCCATGGGGCGGATGCCCGTCCTCGCATCGCTCGGCATCAAGCGGGCGGTGCACGGTGCCATCAGCCATCCCCCGGATGGCAATCCCCTGATCGGCCCCGCCCCAAATCTTGCCAACTACTGGTGCTGCTGCGGCACACAGATCGGTATCGGCTGGGGCCCCGGCCTGACGCGCGAGCTGGCGCGCTGGATGGTGCATGGGGCGGGCGACATCAACATGCGCGAGTTCGACCCGCGCCGTTTCGGTCCCTACGCGACCAAGGCGTGGCAGATCGTCAAGGCCAAGGAGGATTATCTCCTGCGCCACGAGGTGCCCTTCCCCCACTTCAACCGTCTCGCGGGCCGGCCCGTCAAGACCTCGCCGATGTATGCCGATCTCATTGCCGAGGGGGCGGTCTGCGAGGAAGTTCACGGCTGGGAACGGCCGCGTTGGTTCGCGCCCGAGGGCACTGAGGCGCGCGACATCTACGGCTTTCGCCGCACCCGCCTGCACGAGATCGTGCGGGCCGAGGTGCGCGCCGTGCGCGAGCGTGCCGGGATCATGGACATTTCCGCTTTCACGAAGGTCGAGGTGGCAGGCCCCGGCGCCGCCGCCTTCCTCGACCGCCTCGTGGCGAACCGGCTGCCCGGCAAGCCTGGGCGCATCACGCTGACGCATTTTCTCAACGATCACGGACGCATCGAACTCGAGGCGACGGTGGCACGCCTCGCCAGCGATCGGTATTATGTCGTCTCGGCGGCCTTTTTCGAGCAGCGGCTCATGGACCTGCTTCAAGCAGCGGAGCCGGCTGGCGACGTCGTCATCACCAACCGCTCGCTGGAGTGGGCGGCCCTTGCATTGAACGGACCGGCCTCGCGCGACATTCTCTCCACGGTCACCGACGCCGACCTCACGAATGCCGCCTTTCCCTGGCTCACGGCCCGCGAGATCACCATCGCCGGTCGGAGCGTCTGGGCATTGCGCATGTCCTATGCGGGTGAACTCGGCTGGGAGCTGCATGGCGAGCGCGATGCGATCCACGAGGCGTTCCGCGCGATCAAGTCGGCCGGGCGCCCGCACGGTCTCGCCAACTACGGCTCCTTCGCGATGAACTCCATGCGGATGGAAAAGGCATTCAAGGGTGCCGTTGAACTGACCAACGAGGTCACGCTGCCCGAGGCGGACGTGATGCGCTTCGTCACCCTCGACAAGGAGTTCCGTGGAAGGGCGGCGACGGCCGCGGCGACGGCAGCACCGCTGCGCTGGGTCTGTGCATACCTCGAGATCGACGGCGATGGGCGCTCGGACGGCAACGGCGGCGAGGCGGTGCTGGCCGCAGGCAGGCAGGTCGGCACGATTTCCTCCGTCGCCTGGGGGCACGGTGTCGACCGCCTGCTGGCCTTTGCCTATGTGCGCCCCGAACATGCGGCGCCGGGAACCCCGCTGGAGGTCGTCGTCATGGGTGAGGCTCGACCCGCGCGGGTGCTCGGCGCGCCTGCTTACGATCCATCCGGCGCCCGACCGCGCGCGAACACAAGAGGATAGCGGCATGAGCAAGGGGACGGATGCGCATCCTCGAACCATGCGCGCCATGGTGACGATCGGCCACGGCGGCTTCGACAAGCTGGTCTGGCACGAGGCCTGGCCGCGCCCGGAGCCGAGGCAGGGTGAAGTCCTGATCCGTGTCGGAGCCTGCGGCCTCAACAACACCGACATCAATACGCGCACGGGATGGTATTCCAAGGCCGTAAAGGGCGGGACCTGCGGCGAGGGCGCAGAGCGCAACGCCGGCGACGACCCGAGCTGGGGTGGTGCGACGATAAGCTTCCCCCGCATCCAGGGCGCCGACGTCTGCGGCGAGATCGTCGCGGTCGGCGCAGGTGTCGATGCCTCGCGCATCGGCGAGCGGATCATCACGGACAACTGGCTGCGCGATCCTGCCGATCCGCACGACAAAGGAAAGGCCGGCTATTTCGGCTCCGAACGGGATGGGGGATTCGCCGAATACTGCACGATCCCAGCCGCCAATGCGCTGCCCGTGCGCTCGTCGCTCAGCGATGCCGAATTGGCGACGTTCTCGTGTTCCTATTCCACCGCCGAAGGCATGCTGACTCGGGCCGCGGTAACGTCGGCAGACTCGGTGCTGGTGCCCGGTGCCTCGGGCGGCGTCGGAGGCGCGCTCGTGCAGCTCGCCAAGCATCGCGGTGCCCGTGTCATTGCGATGGCTTCCGAAGCCAAGCACAGCGAAGTCCAGGCGCTGGCCCCGGATCGGCTTTTGTCCCGTGCCCCGGACGACCTGCGCGCGGCACTCGGCGGCGAGCGCATCACTGTCGTTGCGGACGTGGTCGGCGGGCCGACCTGGGCGGGCCTCATCGACGTGCTCGAGCGCGGTGGTCGCTATGTCACCGCCGGCGCGATCGCCGGACCCATCGTGCCGCTCGACCTGCGCACACTTTATCTCCGCGATTTGACCTTCTTCGGCTCGACCGTGATCGATCCTGGCGTGATGCCGCGCCTCGTCCAGCTCATCGAGACCGGTGCCGTCCGTCCGATGCTGGCTGCAACCTATCCCCTCCGAGAACTCACGCAGGCACAGCGGGCCTTCACCGCAAAGACGCATTCCGGAAACATCGTCGTCATCCCCTAGAATGCATTTTTTCAAGGACCCTGCGAAATGAAGATCACTCGGGTTCGCGTCTTCAGAACCGACCTGCCCTATGTCGGAGGCGCCTACGTCTGGGGGGCGGGAAATGCGATCACCGTGGCACGTGCAAGCGTCGTGGTAATCGACACGGATTCCGGCCTCCAGGGCTGCGGCGAGTTTACACCGTGCGGGGACAATTACATGGTCGCCCACTCGGAGGGCGTCGAGGCGGCCGCTCGCATCCTTGCCCCTGTCCTGCTCGGTGTGGACCCCCGCCAGGTCGCGCGTATCGAGCGGCTCATGGATGCCACCATCCAGGGACACGGCTATGCCAAGGCTCCGTTCGACGCGGCTTGCTGGGACATTCTCGGCCAATCGCTCGGCGCGCCGGTCTGGCTCTTGCTCGGCGGCAAGCTCACCGACGGGGCGCCCATGTACCGGGTGGCGCCACAGAAGGAGACCAAGGAGACGATCGCGGAGATGAACGACTACCGCGCCCAGGGGTATCGCCAGTTCCAGATCAAGGTCGGTGGCGACTGGGCGAGCGATATCGAACGCATCCGCTCAACGGTTGCGCTCCTCGAGCCGGGCGAAAGGGCGCTCGCTGACGCGAACCAGGGCTGGCGTGTCGATAACGCGATCCGCGTCGCCCGCGCCACGCGCGATCTCGATTTCATCCTCGAGCAACCGTGCCACAGCTACGAGGAGTGCCAGCAGGTGCGGCGGGTCGCCGAGCAGCCGCTGAAGCTCGATGAATGCGTGACAGGAATGGCGGCGGCACAGCGCATCGTCGCCGATCGCGGCGCGGAGATCTGCTGCCTCAAAATCTCGAACCTCGGTGGTCTCTCCAAGGCGCGACGCGTCCGTGACTTCCTCGTCGACAATCGCATCCCCGTCGTTGCCGAGGATACCTGGGGTGGCGAGATCACGTCGGCGACCTTGGCGCATTTCGCAGCATCGACACCGCCGGAATACCTCCAGAACACGACGGACCTCATGAACTACAACACCCGTTCGACCGGGATCGGCGGCCCATCGGCAAAGGAGGGCAAGCTCTATGCCACCGACACGCCCGGGCTCGGCGTGAGACCGGATTTCGAGAGCCTCGGTGGCGCCGTTGCGAGCTATGGAGAACCGAATTGAGGATCACGAGGATCAGCGTCTATCGCATCGACCTGCCGCTCGAGCACCCCTACTGGCTCTCGGCCGGCCGCCTCAAGTTCGAGGTCCTCGATGCCACGTTCGTCAAGCTCGAGACCGACGAGGGGCTGGTCGGTTGGGGGGAGGGCACGCCCTGGGGCCACACGTATCTGCCGGCGCATGGACCAGGCATTCGCGCCGGCATAGGGACCATGGCCCCGTTCGTCCTCGGCCTCGATCCGCGCCGGGTCCTCGATGTCGAGCGCGCGATGGACCTCGCGCTGCCGGGGCACCTCTATGCCAAGGCGCCCATCGACATGGCCTGCTGGGACATCGCCGGCCAGGCGGCGGGCCTGCCGATCGCCGACCTTATGGGCGGCGGTTCGCGCACGCCGAGGCCGATTGCCTCCTCGGTCGGGGCCAAGACCATCGAGGAGACGCGCGAGGTGATCGAGCGCTACCGGGCGCGCGGCTACGTCACCCACTCGATCAAGATCGGCGGAAACGTCGGCCGCGACATCGCCCGGGTCCGCGACGTCGAGAGCATCCGCCAGCCCGGCGAGATCATGCTCTACGACGCCAACCGCGGCTGGAGCCGGGCGCAGGCGCTCAAGGTTATGCGCGCGACCGACGACCTCGACGTCACCTTCGAGCAGCCCTGCGAAACGCTCGACGATATCGCCGCCATTTCCGGCAAGCATGCCGCTCCCGTCTCGGTCGACGAGAGCCTCGTGACCCTCCAGGATGCCACGCGCATCGCCCGCGACGGGATCGCGGAGCTTTTCGGCATCAAGCTCAACCGCGTCGGCGGGCTCACGAAGGCGGCGCGGATGCGTGACGTCGCCCTTGCGCACGGCATCGAGATGTTCGTGATGGCGACGGGTGGCACCGTGCTTGCCGACACCGAGGCGCTCCATCTCGCCGCGACCATCCCCGACGAGAGCTGCCGGGCGGTCTGGGCCTGCCAGGACATGCTCACGGTCGATGTCGCCGGCGGCCGCGGGCCGCGGAACACGTCTGGCCACCTTGAACTCCCCGAAACCCCGGGCCTCGGGGTCCATCCGGACGAGGAGGTGCTCGGGGAACCGGAGGCGGTTTACGCATGAAGATCACGAAGCTCTCGATCTGGCATGTGCCGCTGACCAGCCACGTCGCCTACCACATGGCAGGCGGCAAGACATGCGACACGGTGACGTCCGCCATCCTCAGGTTGGACACGGATGCCGGGGTGTCGGGCTGGGGCGAGGTCTGCCCCATTCCACGCTATCTGCCCGCCTATGCCGAGGGAGTGGCCCCGGCGCTCTCCCATCTGGCGCCCGTCGTGCTCGGTGCGGACCCGGTCGGCCCCGAAGCCCTCATGAGCGAGGTCGATGCGGCCCTTCAGGGGCACGTCTATGCGAAATCCATCCTCGACATGGCGCTCTGGGACATCACCGCACGAGCCGCTGGTCTGCCGCTTTATCGCCTTCTCGGGGGCCGTCAGGTCGCCGACATGCCGCTCTATCATTCCATCACGTGCGTTGCTCCCGATGACATGGCGCGGATGGCCCGCGAGGCGCTGCGGGAGGGCATAGGGCAGTTCCAGGTCAAGCTTGGTGCCGACAACGACTGGCAGGCCGATGTCGCCCGCTTGCGGCTCGTGCGCGAGGCGGTCGGCGACGGGCCGCTGGTCTATGGGGACTGGAACTGCGGAGCAACGCGCCTCGAGGCAACGCGCGTCGGTCGCGCCGTCGCCGATCTCGACATCATGATGGAGCAACCCTGCCCGACGCTCGAGGATTGTGCGGCTGTACGGGCGGCAACCGGGCTTGCCATGAAGATCGACGAACTCGCCCACGATACCGCCTCGCTCCTTGCGGCTCACCGTCTCGGCTGCATGGATGCCGTTGCGATCAAGCTCTCGAAGTTCGGTGGCATCTCGGCGTCGCGGCGCGCGCGCGATCTCTGCCTCCACCTCGGTGCCAGGATGTGCATCGAGGACACCTGGGGCTCGGACGTTACGACCGCCGCATTGCTGCATCTGGCTGCAGCGACACCGGCCCGAGCGCTCCTCAATACCTGCGACCTTTCGGGCTACGTTGCCCCGCGCCTCGATCCCTCGGCACCCGTTCGCCGGGCGGGCCGCATTGCGCCGCCCGAGGGGCCGGGCCTTGGTGTGACGCCGGACCTCGAGCAACTCGGTCCGCCCGTCGCCGACTATGCTATTTGAGGCAGCACAGTCCGACTGGCCGCCCGCCCTTCCACCGGGCCCCAGTGCGGACTCGAGACGATACGCAGACGGATCGGATGTATTCTTGGTCGAGGAATTGAAACCATGCGGATCGAAAAGATAACGGTCTGGAGTCATCCTCTCGAGCTGAAGGTTCCGTTCGGAATCTCAGGCGGACGCTCCCTTGACCGACTGGACACGACCCTGGTCGAGATGACGACCGACCAAGGGATCACCGGCTGGGGCGAGAGCTGTCCCTGGGGCGCCGATTACCTGCCCGCTTTTCCCGAGGCGGTTCGAGCCGGCATTCTGCTCGCTGCGCCTGGGATCATCGGGCTCGACCCGCGCGACGCCCTGGCGATCGGCGACGTCGTCTCCAGGCGGCTGCGCGGCCAGCCTTCGATCGCGACCGCGCTCGATATGGCCGCAGCCGACATCGCGGCTCGCGCTGCCGGTGTTCCATTGTGGCGGTATCTCGGAGGTCGCCTGACGCGCGAACTGGTCTCGTCTGGCGGAATCGGCCAGACCCCGGGGCCGGAAGCCGAGGCACGCATCGGCCAGCATCGTGCGAATGGGGTAAAGCAGATGTCGGCCAAAGCGAACGGGCGCGCCGAGGAGGATATCGCATTCATTCGTTTCGTTCAGGAACGCCTCGAGCCGGGCGAGTTCATGAAGCTCGACGTCAATGGCGGTTGGACGCTCTACGATGCGATGCGGGTGGCCGAGGTTCTCGATCACCGGATCCTGATCGAACAGCCGTGTGCGAGCTACGAGGACTGCCGTAACTTCGTCCGCCTATCCGGCCGCCCAGTGTACCTGGACGAGACAGTCGCGGGCGCGCAAGACATCCTGCGCGCGAGTGCCGATGGGGTTCTGGCGGGTGTCAATCTCAAGCTCGGGCGGCTGGGTGGACCGACGCCGACGCGTCTGCTGCGGGACCTTTGTGCGAGCCTTTCCCTCCCGATGTTCGTCCAGGATACCGGGGGCTCCCAGGTTGCTCTCGCCGCCACGTGCCACATGGCGTCGGGCGTTCCCACCGACCTCTTGATCAGTGTCTGGGACTGCGCAGTGATCCTGCGCGACCCCCTCGGGTCAGGTGGCGTCGACCGGCGGCCCGACTGCCTTGTTGCCGGCGACGAGCCAGGTCTCGGCGTCACCGTCGATCGCGAGCGCCTCGGCATACCGTTCGCCGTGATATCCTAGCCCTTGAGCTGGAATCGAGGCCGGTGGCAGGCTCGTCCGGGTGCAGGTCTTGCTTCGCCGACGTTTGCGCCTTGCTGCACGTCGGCTGACCAAGCGTCTGCGAAATGAGAGAGGCTGTGCGACCGCGGGGCTGCCACCGCCACTTTTTTCCGTCGGGCGCCTGCAACAAAGCCGCAAGGGCCAGCAAGTCGGCGATGCGCAGCGAGCGGCGTTGCTCGCGGCCGGCCTCCGGTCGATCTGGGCGACGACTTATGGTTGATGTCGAAGGTGTTGGAGAAACGCCGGTCGGGACAAGACGGTCCTCTCGTGGATGAGGCGGCGCTCGGCTTACAGCGAGAGGCCGACATCGTCGTCTCGAATGCGGACCCGATGCCCCTCATTGAAGCCATGCTGGCGGGCGGCGCGCTCAACTCCCGCCGCTCGCGCCTGGCGTGATCGCGCTGGTGATCGGTTCCGGGGCCATGAGATTTAGTCTCACGTGAGCCGTGAGACGTGAGACCAGTCTCACGGCTGCCCTGCTGTTCTTCAAATTATTGACTTAACTTATTGAAATCATTGGTGGGTGATGAAGGGCTCGAACCTTCGACCCGCTGATTAAGAGTCAGCTGCTCTACCATCTGAGCTAATCACCCGAGCGCCCGAGGCGTCAGAGAGCCGCATATAGCCGCTGGTGGCGGCGACGTCCAGAGTGCAGGCGCGGTGATTGTTGCCCTTTGGCGCATTGTGCGTGCCCCACCACCGCGCCGGCGTTCTTTGCTCTCGTCCCGGTCGGGCCGGGACGGCCGACGGGCGACCGGCGCGCGCCTCGCCAAGTGGTGCGGACCCGTTGGCGAAGTGCGCTCGGGCGTGCGGGCAGATCGATCCTGCATCGAGGTGTGCCGGTCGCCGAGACACGAAATCGCCGGATTCGGCATGAACCACGGGCTGCGGTGCCGCACGCCATCGATCACAGTCCACGCGCGCGGGCGTTCGAGATTCGAATCGACGCAAGGAGCCCGGCCCCCCATGCGAGCCACTCGAGCAGGGCACGCGCTGAGACGGTTGGCGATCGCCGCGCTCGTGGCCATGGTCGTTGCCGCCGCTCTCCTGGTCGCGAGCCCGGCCCTGCGCGAACACGTCGTCGAGGGGATCGAACGGGCGGGCGAACTGGCAGGTGTGCACATTCGGACACCGAATCTCGAGGAGCGCCTCGCCAGTGCGCCCGACGCGGTCGCCACCTACGACGCCGCCGTCGCTCCTCTCCTGCGGGCCTCGCAAAGCGCGGCCGCGCTCGAAGCCCTGCGTGACGCGCTCGATGCGGCACGGCGCGGTGAGTTGATCAAGGCCCGCGAACTCGACGATCCGCTCGCACGCCAGCTCGCAACCTGGCTCGCACTCCGTCAGTCGTCAGGCAACGCGGGGTTCGAGGAGCTGGACCGATTCATCGCCGCGAACCCCGGCTGGCCGACCGGACGTCTCGCCGATCTCGCCGAAGCACGCCTGCTCACTGCCGCGCCACCGGCCGAGGCGGTCATGCGCCACTTCGCCGCCGCCCCACCACGCTCGCTCGCCGGCCACGTCATTCTCGCGCGCGCTGCACTCGAGGCCGGTGACCGCGAACTGGCGCTGACGCACGCCCGCCGAGCCTTGCTCGATCCCGCCCTCGGCGCGCAGCTCGAGGCCAGCCTGCTCGATGCTTTCGGCGGCCTCCTCGCGCCAGCCGACCTCGCCCTACGCGTCGATATCCACCTGATGGAGGCGGCCCGTTCGCGGGCCTCGCGCAAGAGGCATACGGCCGCTGCCGGGCGGCTCATCGCGCTGCTGCCCGAAGACTCGCGCGCGCCTTTCAACGCCCGTATCGCCCGTCTCGAGGGCGCAAAGGACGCGGAAGGCCTCGTTGCCGCGCTCGGCGACGAGGCCCGCGCGACGCCCGGTTTCGCCTTCGAGGAGGCACTGCGGCTGCGCCGCGCCGAAAAGAAGCCTGAGGCATGGCGTGTCCTTGCCGCCGCCGTTGCGACAGGCGCCCCGCTCGCGAATGGCGAACGCTGGTGGCGTGAGCTACGGATCAACGCATTCGAAGCGCTGCAGGCGGGCGACATCGCGACCGCCTACGCGCTCGCCGACGTCGAGGTCGAGTTGCCGATCGAATCGAAGCTCGACCAGCACGTCACGGCCGGCTGGATCGCGCTCCGCCTACTCGCCGATCCGAGCCGCGCGGAGCCGCACTTCAGAGCCCTCGGAGCCGCCGCCAACGGCCCGGCGTCGCGCTCGGAATCGGCCTATTGGCTGGCCCGGCTCCACGAAGCGCGCGGCGAAGGCGAACCGGCACTCGAGCAGGCGCGTCGCGCGGCCCGCGAGTTCTCCACATTCTATGGCCAGATGGCGCTCGAGCGCCTGTCGCCGCAGGAGCGGCGCGCCAACCTGCCGCTTCGCGAGGCGCTGACGCGCTCGGCGGTCGACCGGTTCCGGGCGAGCGAACCGGTGCGCGCGGTCGCTCTCGCCTCGGCCGCCGGGCGAGCCGACGTCGCGCGGCTGCTGCTGACCGACATCAGGGGGGCATCCGAGGATGGTCCCGAACTCGCGCTGCTCGCGCATCTCGCAACGCGGCTCGGCGACATCCAGATGGGCGTGCGGATCGCCAAGAAGGGGCTCTTTCACGGGCACAAGGTCGTGTACTGGGCCTATCCGGTCGATCGCCTTCCGGATTATGAGCCGCTGCGCGCACCACCCGAGGAGGCGATCCTCTATGCGATCGCCCGCCAGGAAAGCGAATTCAACACCGAGATCGAATCGACGGCCGGCGCCAAGGGCCTCCTCCAGGTGATGCCGGCAACCGCTCGCCACGTCTGCCGCCAGCACGCGATCGCTTGCCCGATCGACCAGCTGCGGAGCGACCCGGCGTTCAACCTGCGGTTGGCCAGCGCCTACCTCTCCGAGCTGATCGAGGGCTTCGACGGCTCCTACATCCTGGCGATCGCCGGCTATAATGCGGGACCCGGCCGGGCTCGCGGCTGGATCAGGGAGAACGGCGACCCGCGCAAGGCGGGCATCGATCCGATCGATTGGATCGAGCGCATCAGCTACCTCGAGACCCGTGAATACGTGAAGAAGGTGATGGCCAACCTCCAGATCTACCGCGCGCTGCTCGGCGATCCGGGGCGCGACGGACGCATCGCCGACGACCTCGCGCGCGCCCGCAGCGCAAGCTGAGGAAGCCGCCCCCTTGCGCCGCTGCCGCCGTCGTGGTTCCTCTCAGCGATGATTGGCGCTGCAGGAAGGCCGCGACGATGAATGACGGCTGGCACGACATCTTCTTTACGGTCCGCGACGGCCTTCGACTGCACGCCCGCCATTATC
Source organism: Hyphomicrobiales bacterium (assembly GCA_016125495.1). Classification (NCBI taxonomy): domain Bacteria; kingdom Pseudomonadati; phylum Pseudomonadota; class Alphaproteobacteria; order Hyphomicrobiales; species Hyphomicrobiales bacterium. Next base: position 30,698 of record WGLQ01000023.1, read on the forward strand.
CGGCCCACGCCAGCCCGCGCCGTCCGCTCGTCTGTCTGCCGGGGCTGACGCGCAACGCCCGCGATTTTCATCGCATCGCGGAGCGTCTCAGCGATCCCAACCGGCACAGGCGCGCCGTCTATGCGCTCGACTATCGCGGCCGCGGCCTTTCGGACCACGACCCGGATTGGAAGAATTATTCACCCTATATCGAGGCGCTCGACGTTCTCGATTTCCTTTCCATGCAGCGCCTGCACGACGTTGCCATCCTCGGCACTTCGCGCGGTGGCATCATCGCAATGATCATCGCCACGCTGCGCCCGACGGCGATCGGGGCGGCCATTCTCAACGACATCGGCCCTGTGATCGAGCGCGACGGTCTCGCGCGCATCATCGGCTACGTCGGCAAGGTGCCGGTGCCGGAGACCTGGCAGGAGGCGCGCGATCTCGTCAGGGAAATGAACCGCCGGGATTTTCCGTCTCTTTCGAACGACGACTGGATGGCCGTCGCCCGCCAGATGTTCAACGACGACAACGGCGCGCCGGCATCGAGCTACGACCGGGCCCTCTCGCGGGCCTTCAGCAACCTCGATCTCGAGGGGCCGATCCCGCAAATGTGGCCGCAGTTCCGGGCGCTGGCGCGCAACCCGGTGCTCGCCATTCGTGGCGCCAACTCCGACATCCTCAGCGAGGCAACCCTCGAGCGCATGGTTGCCGAAGCTCCAGACCTTCGTGCGCACCGCGTGGCCGGCGAAGGGCATGCGCCGCTCCTTCGTGATGCTCCCACCATCACCGCGATCGAGGAGTTCCTGTTCAAGACCGACGAGCGGCGCCTCGGCCACCTCCCGAGCGCGACGGTTGCCGCCTGAGGGCTCGGCCGACGGACGAAGTGGCGTGGGCGCCTGGCGCCGCCTCGTTCGCGCGTGATCTTGCGCATTGCCCTTGCCCCCTTTGACGTCGTGCGTCAGGGGTATTGCGCATTGCCGACTTGCCAGCCGTTCGAAGGTCCCTCAAGTCCTGATTGCCAATGCACGTGGGGAGGCGTCGAGATCGTGCCATCGATCCTGGATACTGCGGTCGCCAATCTGACCTCGCCCATGATCCTGTTCTTTGCGCTCGGCCTCGTGGCTGCGCTCGTGCGCTCCGATCTCTCCATCCCCGAGGCGATCGCCAAGGGCATGTCGCTCTATCTGATGCTGGCGATCGGCTTCAAGGGTGGGGCGGCCGTCGCCGAGCAGGGCACGGATGGCCATCTTTTGCTGGCGCTGCTCGCCGGCATCGTGCTCAGCGCGCTGGTGCCGCTGATCGGCTTTCGGCTCCTTCTCGCCACCTCGAGCCTCTCACGCTTCGATGCCGCCGCGATCGCGGCGCACTACGGTTCGATCTCGATCGTGACATTCCTGGCCGCGACGCAGGTTCTCGATGCCGCCGGGATCGCCTACGAGGGCTTCATGGTTGCGGTCGCCGCCGCCATGGAAACGCCGGCCATCATCATGGCGCTCTATCTCGCCAAGGGCGGGGCCGGCGCGTTCGACCGCACGACCTTGCGCGAGGTTGCCCTCAACGGTTCGATCGTCCTCCTCGTCGGGGCGTTCATCATCGGTTGGATCAGTGGCCCGGCAGGCCTCGAGACGATCGCGCCGTTCATCGTCGATCCGTTCCGTGGCGTGCTGTGCCTCTTCCTGCTGGACATGGGTGTCATCGCCGGGCGTGGACTGGCGGAGGGGCGGCGGAACCTCACGTGGCCCGTCTTGGCCTTCGGCATCTACATGCCGCTGATCGGTGCCTGCTTCGGCATTCTCGCGGCCAAGATCATCCACCTCTCGCCGGGTGGCACCATCCTGCTTGCGACACTGACCGCCAGCGCCTCCTACATCGCGGTGCCGTCCGCGATGCGCCTCGCACTACCGGAAGCGCGGCCCGCACTCTATCTTCCAATGGCGCTCGGCGTGACCTTCCCCTTCAATCTCGCCGTCGGCATACCGATCTACATCGCGGCGGTTCAACTGCTCGGCTAGGCTTGTATGATCAAGACCCACATCAAGAAGCGCATCGAGATCACGATCGAAGCGCCCCTCGTCTCACGCGTCCTCGCCATTCTCGACCAGCAGAAGGCCACGGGCTACACGGTCGTTCCGGCCATGGCCGGGCGTGGCGACCATGGCCGGTGGGATCGCGACGGGTTGATCGGACGGGCCGGATCGATGGTCATGGTGATCAGCATCGTCGACGAAAAGCTGGTCGAACCGATCCTGACGCCGCTCTTTGCATTGTTGTCGCGTCAGATCGGGATCGTCACGGTGTGTGACGTACAAGTGGTGCGACCGGAACACTTCTGAACGCCGGATCGGCATCCTCGATGCCGAAAGCCGAACAGGAGAGGTTCCTCAACACGCCGTCGGCCAAGCTGTAGACGAGGCCGTGCACCTGCAATTCGCGCCCCGCCTCCCACGCCCTCTCGACGATCGGCGAGTTGACCACGTGGTGAACCTGCATGCGCACATTGAGTTCGCAGAGCAGGTCGATGCGCTCTCTTTCGGTTCCGCACGCCTCGACGGCCGTGCGATGCAGCCGCGCGAGGTCACGGATCGGTTCGAGCCAGTGATTGACGAGACCCGGGGCGTTGCCTTTGAGCGCCGCCCTGACGCCGCCACAGCCGTGATGACCGCAGACGATGATCTGGCGCACCTGCAGCACTTCGACGGCGTATTGCAGAACCGACATGCAGTTGAGATCGGCGGCGTAAACGACATTGGCGACGTTGCGGTGGACGAAAACCTCCCCCGGCTCGAGACCAGTGATCGTGTTGGCCGGCACCCGGCTGTCCGAACAGCCGATCCAGAGGTATTCCGGCGTCTGCAGGCTCTGGAGCCTCGCGAAGTAGTCCGGATCCTCGGTTCGCCGTTCGAGCGCCCACTTTGCATTCTGCGCCAGAATACTGACGATCGACATGATCGAACCCTCCCCCTCGAACCGCGATGGCGGCCCCGGACCGATCGCATCCGCATCGACTTCGCCCACCCTGGACGACCGGACCGACGCCGCGCCACACCCTTGCCGATGCGCAATGGCACCGCTTGCCAAGCTGCACAAGATAGCAGCAACTAGGCGCGAGCAGGTTCTCACAGCCGAGGCAAGCCCCCCATGAGCACAACTTACCTCAAGAAGGCCGAACGCACGGCGGCAACCGGCCAGGATGACGTCCGCGATGCGGTTGCGGCCATGCTCTCGGAAATCGAGCGGGGGGGCGATGAAGCCGCCCGCGCCTATGCGGGAAAGCTCGATGGCTGGACAGGCGACATCGTCGTTTCGCCCGAGCAGCGCCGGCTCGCCGCAGCCGCCGTTCCGGAGCAACTCAAATCCGATATCGCCTTTGCACACGACCGCGTCCGCCGCTTCGCCGAAGCCCAGCGCGCCGCGCTATCGGATGTCGAAGTCGAACTCTCGCCCGGCCTTTTCGCGGGACACCGCAACGTCCCCATGTCGGTCGCCGGCTGCTACGTCCCCGGCGGACGGTACGCGCACGTCGCGTCGGCCATCATGAGTGTGACGACGGCGAAGGTAGCGGGCGTGCCGCTGGTGATCGCCTGCTCACCGCCGAAACCGGGCGTCGGCATCCATCCGGCGATCCTCTATGCGCTCGACAGGTGCGGGGCCGATACCATCCTCAGCCTCGGTGGCGTGCAGGGCATCGCCGCTCTCGCCTTCGGCCTCTTCGGCACGCGGCCGGCGGACATCCTCGTCGGCCCCGGCAACCAGTATGTCGCCGAGGCCAAGCGACTGCTCTATGGGCGCGTCGGTATCGACATGTTCGCCGGGCCGACGGAAATCCTGGTCATCGCCGACGACAGCGCCGATCCCGAAATCGTCGCAACCGACCTCGTCAGCCAGGCCGAGCACGGCTACAATTCACCGGCTTGGCTCATCACGCTCGATCGCGTCCTCGGCGAGCGGGTGCTGGGGCGCGTGCCGCAATTGATCGCCGATCTGCCGGAACCGAACCGGTCGAACGCGGATGCGGCGTGGCGCGACTATGGCGAGATCGTGCTGGCGGGCGACCGGTCCGAGGCCACCGCCCTCGCCGACGCCTATGCCGCCGAGCACCTCGAAGTGCACGCGCGCGATCTCGATTGGTGGCTCACTTCGCTCACGAATTACGGCTCTCTCTTTCTCGGCGAGGAGACGACGGTCGCGTTCGGAGACAAGACGTCGGGTCCCAACCATATCCTGCCGACCAAGGGGGCGGCGCGCTACACTGGTGGTCTCTCGGTCGGTAAGTTCATGAAGACACTGACCTGGCAGCGCATGACCCGCGAGGCGAACCGGCAGATCGCACCGGTCTCGGCCCGCATTTCGCGGCTCGAAGGAATGGAAGCCCACGCAAGGTCCTCCGACGTGCGGCTGGCACGATGGTTCCCGGGCGAACGGTTCTCGCTCCAGGCGAGCGACGAGGGGGGCTCCTGACGACGCCGAGGCACGATCGGGGCGCGTGTCGCTGTTACGGGTGATCGCCAAGCCACACCCCGAGTCGGGATCGCGCCTCATGCTCCGGCGCCGCGAGCCGGTTCGCCGGCAACGAGGGAGAGACGATTTCCGCCGAGATCATCGAAGGCGCGCTGGCGACAGGTCAGCACGATCACCTGATGATGCTGGCCGGCCAATTCCAGGGCGGCAAAGGCGCGCGCGATCCGCTCGTCATCCGAATAGACCAGCGCATCGTCGAGGATGAGTGGCAATTCGTGCCCCTCGTCGGCGAGCAGGCGGGCGACCGCGAGGCGGGCGAGGATTGCGATCTGCTCCTGGGTGCCGTCGCTCAGATCGCCAACCGACTCTCGAACACCGGCTCGCGCCAAGGTCGCTGGAGCGAGCCGGTCGTCGAGCCCGAGCCCCGCGCCGGGCAGCACGTGCTCGAGGTAGGGTGCGACGCGTGCCAGCAAGGGCCTCTCGAAACGCTCGCGCGAGGCCGCGGCGACGGCGTCGAGGGTATCGCGCAGCAGCCGGTGGGCCGCCACCTCGGCTTCGAGCGCGGCAAGGCGGTCGCGCGCGCGGGCGTGCTCGACCTCGGTTTCCTCCAGGCGCCGCATCACGTCGGCCTGGCGGTCCCGTTCGAGTTCGGCATCGAGAACCCGCATGTCGCCAGCGATGGCGGCGATCTCCGCCTCGGCCACCTCGAAGGCCTCTCGCGCTTCGGTCTCGCGGGTCACGAGGGCCCGGACGGCGACGTCATCGGGGCAGTCCTGACGGAGCGCCGCGAGATCGAGCGCGCTCTCGCGGGCCCGCTCCCGGGCCGCCATCGCCGCCGCTTCGAGCCCTGCCAGTTCGGTCTCGCGCTGGTCGAGCGGCGGCAGTACGGCGTCGACTTCCTCCGACTCCTTGCGCGCTGAAGCGAGGTTGGCACGCACCTCGGCCAGACGCTCACCGCCGGCGCGCCATTCATCCTCGGCGAGGCGCAACGCGCGCTCGGCCGCCTGCCAGGCCTCACGACAGCCCTCGAGCGCCGCTTGGAGTTCGCCACGCTGGCGGCTCGCGAACTCCTGCACAGGTACGGCGGTCAACCGCTCCGCGAGCGTTGCCACCTCGTTCTCGAGCGCCCCGGTCCCGTCGGGGGCCAGCCCCGCCAACCGCGCGCGCAACACGTCGATGCGGTGCGCGAGGTCATGCGCCTCGATGGCCCGGGCCCGTGCGCCCGCCGCATCGCTCACGCCGATCTCGACAAGGAGGGCACCGAGCACCTGGCGATGGGCCGCAAGGTCCGCCTCGAGATCGGCGTCGTCCTCGTCGCCACGGCCGGGGGCAACGAGGATGCGGCCGATGCCGGAGATGGTGATCTCGGTCTCGCTCGTCACGGCGAAGGATTCGTCGCGCCGAACGGCGCGCCCGTCGATCGTGACACCGGCGACAGCTGCGCTGCTCAGATCGAGTGTCACCCGTGCCGCGCGCGCCCTCGTACGCGCTTCACGGGTGGTCTCGAGCGCCGCGATATCGGCGACCTCCGCCTCGAGGCGGGTCAGGAGCCGCGGATCGATGGCCGCCGAGCTCCGCCGCCGATCGAGGTCCGCGATCTCGTCGTTCAAAAGGTGCGCCTCCTCGAGACGGCGCCGGGCCCTTTCGAGTTCGCTCTCTGCATCGAAACGTTCGAGATCCTGGCGTGCCCGCTCGCCCGCCTCGCGGTGGGCGTCGCGCGATGCGCGAATATGTTCGCTGCGCCTTGCGAGTTCGTCGTGGCGGGATGCGAGAACCTCCTCCTCGCCCAACAGGCGGCGCAGCGTCAGGTCCAGCTCATCGCGCCGGCGCGTGCTGCGCGCCAGCTCATCGAACGCCCGCTCTGCGCCGGCAAGCGCCAGCCCGTCGCGCTCGGCGAGTGCGCGTGCAACGGCGAGGCGCCGCTGGGCGGCCTCGCCGGTTTCACGGGCGCGCTGCGCCGCGTCAAGCGCGTTCTCGCGCCGCGCCCGCGCCTCCGGCCGCTCCAGCGCGGCCAATCGCTGGCCGAGTTCGCTCAACCGCGCGAGCCGCCCGTCCGCGGCCCGCGCCAGCGCGGCGACCTCCTCGAGCTGCGCCCTCGCGCGCTGCTCAGCCTCCCGGGCCAGGTGCCAGGGACCGTGCTTGGCCGGCCCCCGCGTCGTTTCGTGTTGCGCCAGCCAAGCGGCGACCCGCGCCTGGATCGCCCGGGTCCGGGCACCACCGGCGGCGGCCTCGACGCCGCGTTCGATCACGGCCGCGAGCATGCCGCGTTCGTCCGGACCGAGCACGAACTCGCCGAGCGCCGCCCCCTGTTCGACCCAGAGCCGATCGAGCCAGCCGCGTTCGCCGATCTCGGCCTCGATGAGGCCGGTGAGGACACCGTCGACATCGGCCCCCTCGGCGATCATGCGCCCATCGCCGAGATCGGTAATCGCCGCCTGACGGCCGCGCTCGCGATAGGTCTTGGCGATGCGCAGCAGGCGTGTGCCGAACTCGACGTCCGCTTCGATCACCGGAGCGCCCGCCCCGTTCCGGCGCAATCGCTGGACCTGCCGCGCGGTGGAGCCTGCCGGGGTGGTCAGCAGCAGCTTCAGAGCCCGCAGAATCGTGGACTTGCCGAGTTCATTCGGCCCTGCGAGCACGTTCACCCCATCGGCGATTCCCTCCACCGCGACCGGTCCGGCGAAACAGCCCGTATCACGCAATCGCAAGGCCCTGATCCTCATGGGCGATCGACCTCCCGCGCGAGGGAAAAGAGCAGCTCCAGCGCCCGCCCGGCGGCCGGCACACCGCCATTGGCCTGGTCGCGCAGGTGCTGAACGGCCCGCGCCAATTCGCCTTCCGCCTCGAGGTCCGCCAGCTCCTCCTCGCTCGGCCGGCCAACGAGCCCATCCAGTTTGGCCTCGACGTGGAGCGTCAAGGCCTCGAGCCGGGCGAGCCAGGCCTCGACCTCCCCCCGTTCCGCGAGCGAGACCGAGCCGGCAAGGCGCAACCGAAGCACTAGCCGACGAAGGTCGTCACCCTGTCGCCGCACCTCCTCCTCGATCGCCGACAAGGCGTCGCTCGCCGCCCGGCCACCGAGCTCGTCGGCCCGCTCGAGCCAGACGAAGTGCCCGGTGCGGTGGGCCGTGACCTGTGGCGTCGCGCCGCGCCCGGCGATGGCGACTTCGAGCACGTGGCCAGGGGCGTTGTCGCGGAAGCGGTCCGGCTCGGGACTGCCCGAATACCAGCAGCGCGCACCGATCCGTGTCATCCCGTGCCAGTCGCCGAGCGCCAGATAGTCGAGCCCGGCCCGCGCGGCGCGATCGGCGGCGATCGGAACCTGGCTCTCGCCGTCCGAGCCGAAGGACTGGACCGAGCCGTGTGCGAGGTCGATGCGCAGTGCTCCCTCCGGTGTCGGCGCGTCGTCCATCCAGGCCGTCGGGTCGATGCTGGTGGCGCGCGCCTTGAGGGTCGCGGGCAGGAGATAAATGCCGGGTTCGATCTCGACCGGGTCGTGGCCCTCGTACAGGCGCACGTTCGCCGGCGCGGCGAGACGGCGGACCCGCGACCAGACGCCCCCCACCCGCACGGGGTCGTGGTTGCCGCCGATCAGATGCCAGATCACGCCCTTGGCCGTGGCGAGCCGCTCGAGCACCCGGCGCAAGTGCGCATCCGCCAGTGTCTCGCTGTCGAAGACGTCACCGGCAACGAGCACATGCCTCGCTTCGCGCTCCGCAGCGAGGCCGGCGATGCGATCGATCGCATCGAACCTTGCTTGATCGAGCAGAACACGGGCCCGCTCGCCGAAACGCGCGAACGGCTTGCCGATCTGCCAGTCGGCGGTGTGGATGAAGCGCAAGCCGCGCAAGGCGCCCCCCTTCGTATCGCGCACTTGGCGCCATCGCACCGGCGCGGCCATTCGCCGCGAACGTTCCCTTTATGTTTTTGAACAAATAGCGAACGAGCGAACCTTTGTCCAGCGCGTTCGTTCAGGGATACGTGCGGTCTAGCGCTTGGCTGGCCGATCGCCAGCCGCGCTCGAGCGCTCCCCATCGACCGGGATTCGGGCGGCAATGGGATGGGCTCCCGACAATCGGCTCAATCGCCCACACGGAGCGTGCGGGTTGCACCCGGCGCGACACACTGGTGCCCGACCGGGTCCTGGCCGGGTGGGCAGCGACGGGTGGAGCGAACGTCGCACCCGATGGTGCTCAGTGGAGAATCTGACTGAGGAAGAGCTTGGTGCGCTCGTGGCGCGGGTTGGAGAAGAACGCGTTCGGCTCGTTCTGCTCGACGATCTGGCCCTCGTCCATGAAGATGACGCGGTCGGCGACCTGGCGGGCGAAGCCCATCTCGTGAGTGACACAGAGCATGGTCATGCCTTCCTCGGCGAGCGAGACCATAACCTCGAGGACCTCCTTGACCATCTCGGGGTCGAGCGCGGAGGTCGGCTCGTCGAACAGCATGATGCGCGGGCTCATGCAGAGCGAGCGGGCGATCGCGACGCGCTGCTGTTGGCCGCCCGAGAGCTGACCCGGATACTTGTGGTCCTGCTCGGGAGTTTTCACCCGCTTCAGGTAGTGCATCGCGATTTCCTCGGCCTTGGCCTTGGGCATCTTGCGCACCCAGATCGGCGCGAGCGTGCAGTTCTGGAGGATCGTCAGGTGGGGAAAGAGATTGAAATGCTGGAACACCATGCCGACCTCGCGGCGGATTTCGTCGATCTTCTTGAGGTCGTTCGTCAGCTCGATGCCGTCGACGATGATCTTGCCCTTCTGGTGCTCCTCGAGACGGTTGATGCAGCGGATCAGCGTCGACTTGCCCGAGCCCGAAGGACCGCAAATGACGATCCGCTCCTTGGGCGCGACATCGAGATTGATGTCGCGCAGGACGTGGAAGTCCCCGAACCACTTGTTCATGTTCGCGATGCGGATGATCGGCTCGCCGCTCGCAGCCCGTTCTGGTGCATTCGACATGAAAGGGACCCTATCGCTTGTGGCCGGTGTGGAGCGTTCGCTCGATGTAATAGGAGTATTGCGACATTGAAAAGCAGAACGCCCAGAAGATGATCGCGGCGAAGAGGTAGCCGGTGTGGCTCTGAACGGTCGAGGCCCAACTCGCGTCGGTGAAGGAGAGCTGGATGATGCCGAGCAGATCGAAGAGCCCGATGATGAGGACGAGCGTGGTGTCCTTGAAGAGGGCGATGAACGAGTTCACGATGCCCGGAATGACGTGCTTGAGGGCCTGCGGCAGCACGATGAGCCCCATCATCTGCCAATAGCTGAGACCGACGGCCTGCGCCCCCTCGTACTGGCCCTTGGGGATCGCCTGGAGGCCGCCGCGCACCACCTCGGCCATGTAGGCGGAAGAAAACAGTGCGACGCCGACGAGGGCCCGGAGCAGCTTGTTGACGGTCACCCCTTCCGGCAGGAACAGGGGGAACATGACGCTCGACATGAACAGCACGGTGATGAGCGGAACGCCGCGCCAGAATTCGATGAAGCCGACGCAGAACGTCTTGATGATCGGCATGTCGGAGCGCCGGCCGAGCGCGAGCAGAATGCCCAGCGGCAACGAGGCGACGATACCCGTTATCGCGATGACCAGCGTGACGAGCAAGCCGCCCCAGAGTGCCGTCTCGACCTGCTCCAGCCCGAAGTCGATCCCGGCGACCACGACGGCAAGGCCGATGATGGCGAGAATTGCCGCGACCACGATCGTCGGGACCAGCATGGCGAGCCCCGCCACCCTGCCGAACGCCAGCAACAAACCGGCGATGACGGCGATCATGATCGACCAGTCACCGACGAAGCCCATGACGCCGCCGAGCCCCATGAGGTCGCCGAACATGCCGCCGATTCGCAGGTTGCCGCCGGTCAGCAGAACGAAAGCGACCAGAGGGTAGACCCCGAGGAGGAGAATGGCATTCAGCCGCTTGAACGGCACGAACGGGATCAGGAAGGGAATGAGCAGCGCGAGACCGGAGTAAAAGACGATGTCCACGCGCCAGCGCTCGTCTCCCGGATAGCGACCATAGATGTATTGCCCGAGCTTGGCCTGGACCATCGGCCAGCAGGCGCCGTGCCCGTTCTCGCGGCAATCGGCATTCGTTCCCGACCAGACGGCGTCGATGATGCCGAACTGGATGATCGGCCAGACGAGCGCGTAGGTGAGGTAAATCCCGACCAGGGTAAGGATGGTATTGGAGATGCTGGAAAAGAGATTCTTGCGCGCCCAGGCCAGAAAGCCGCGCTCGAGAACGGGCGGCGCGGTCGGCGGAACGAACGCGTCGCGGACGTAGGGTTGTGCGATGCCGACGCCGAGCTTGCTCATGGTGATCGCCCTCCCCCGCCTAGCGCTCGACCAGCGCGATGCGCGCGTTGTACCAGTTCATCACGATCGAGATGGAGATCGAAAGCGTCAGATAGACCCCCATGGTCATGAGGATGATTTCGACCGCCTGGCCCGTCTGGTTGAGAGTCGTGCCGGCGAACACGGAGACGAGATCGGGGTAGGCAATCGCCGTGGCGAGGGAGGAATTCTTCGTCAGGTTCAGATACTGGTTGGTCATCGGTGGAATGATGACGCGCATGGCCTGCGGGATGACGACGAGGCGCAGCGTCGGTCCCCGGCGCAATCCGAGCGAGAAAGATGCCTCCGTCTGTCCGTGGTTCACCGCCTGAATGCCGGCCCGCACGATCTCGGCGATGTAGGCGGCGGTGTAGGTCGAGAGCGCGAGCAGCAGAGAGATGAATTCGGGAATGACGTTGATGCCGACGTCCTGCGTGAAGCCGCGCCGCAGCACGGGGCCCGTCTCGACGAACACCGGGTATTCCAGCGAGGCGGGCCGGCCGGTGGCAAGGAATGTGATGGCCGGAAGGGCGATGATGAGACCAAGCGCGGTCAAGCCGACCGGGAACTGCTGGCCGGTCGCCTCCTGGCGCTTCCTCGACCAGTTGGCCACGAGCATGGAGAGGACGAGCGCGACGCCGAGCGCGGTCGCCGTCATCCAGAAGCCCGGCTCGCTGACGAGCTGCGGCATGAAGACGCCCTTGACGTTCAGGAAGGCGAATCCAGGAATGAGCGTGATCGGTTCGTCGCGCGGCTGCGGCAGACTGCGCAGAACCGCGAAATACCAGATGAAGATGTGCAGCAGCAGCGGGATGTTGCGCATGATCTCGACATAGGCGAGCGCGATGCGCGAGATCACCCAGTTACTGGAGAGCCGCGCGACGCCGACCACGAAGCCGAGGGCCGTGGCGAGAAGGATGCCGAGCGCGGAGATCAGAATGGTGTTGAGCAGGCCGACGATGAAGGTGCGGCCGTAGCTGCTCTCCTCGGTGTAATCGACCAGTGTCTGGATGATGCCGAAGCCGGCGGTGCGGTCCAGAAAGCCGAAACCCGACGCGATCTGCTGCTTTTCGAGGTTGGCGGAGGTGTTGCGGACGATCTCGTAACCACCCCAGACGACCAGGAGGAGCAGAACGACCTGCGCGACGATCGAGCGAAAGCGCGGATCGTAAAACAGTGATGCCTTGGCCGGCGCATCGTCGTCGATGCGGCTGTCGTCTCTCGCGGCCATCATCCCTCCCCAGGTGATTGGCTATGTCGTTCGGGCCTGACCGTCGCGGCGTTGTTCGCCGTTGTAGCACGGTTGGCCCCGGAAAAGCGGCCGCGCCGCGCTCCGATCGTCCCGTCCGCCCGCATTCCTGTCGGCTATGGTGTCCGTCTCACCGTCCGGGACAAGGGCCTCACGACCGCCGCGCCCCGGACGGTGCCAAACCTAAGACCACGCCGACGATTTGTCGGCGTGGTCTCGAATGTTGGTTAGCGGATCGGCGGAGCGTACTGCAGGCCGCCCTGCGACCACAGCGCGTTCGAGCCGCGAGCGAGGCCGAGCGGCGTGTTGGGGCCGACGGTGGCCTCGTAGACTTCGCCGTAGTTTCCGACCTGCTTGATGATGTTGTAGGCCCAGTCGTTCGAGAGGCCGATGGCCGTGCCGAACTCGCCCTCGGTGCCGAGGACGCGCTTGATCGACGGATCGTCGCTCGCCTTCATCTCGTCGACGTTGGCTTTCGTGATGCCCATCTCCTCGGCGTTCACCATCGCGTAGTGGGTCCACTTCACGACATTGAACCACTGGTCGTCACCCTGGCGAACGACCGGCCCGAGCGGCTCCTTGGAGATGATTTCCGGCAGAACCATGTGCTCGTCCGGAGCGGTCAGCTTGAGGCGCTGCGCGGCGAGGCCCGAACGGTCGGTGGTGTAGACGTCACAACGTCCGGCGTCGTAGGCCTGCACGACCTCGTCGGCCTTCTCGAAGGCGACGACCTTGTACTCCAGCTTGTTGGCGCGGAAATAGTCGGCGACGTTCAGCTCCGTCGTCGTGCCGGTGTTGGTGCAGACGGCGGCGCCGGCAAGCTCCAGAGCGCTCTTCACGCCGAGGCTCTTCCTGACCATGAAGCCCTGGCCGTCGTAGTAGTTGACGCCAGCGAAGTTGAGGCCGAGCGCGGTGTCGCGGCTCATCGTCCAGGTCGTGTTGCGCGAGAGCAGATCAACTTCACCCGACTGCAGCGCGGTGAAGCGCTCTTTGGCCGACAGCGGCGTGAACTTGACCTTGGAGGCGTCGCCGAAAACCGCCGCCGCGACGGCGCGGCAGAGATCGACGTCGATGCCGGTCCAGTTCCCCTTGTCGTCGGTGTTGGAGAAGCCCGGCAGACCCTGGCTCACGCCACACTGCACGTGGCCCTTGGCGCGCACGTCGTCCAGAGTGCCCGCAGCGGCCACACCGGCGAAACCTGTCGCCACCACGGCGCCCAATGCCACCTTGGCAAATACCTTCATGCTTATCGACCCTCCATTAGGTTCCTTCCGTCGAACGTCACCGCCCCGTAGGCCGAGGTCTGACGATCGACACTTCAGTAGGATGGCGCCCCAACGGGGCGCGCCACCCCCTAGAACGGGTATAACCAGGGCGTCAACCAAGAACAATGACGCCAAAATGCGACACGCGATGCGCGCTTGCAACAAGCAGCCACCGCGGCATCGCCGAATTCAACGCAACTCGCGGATGAGGCAGACGAGGGTCCGGCCACCGACATCGGCTGTTGCCGCATCCGCGAATCCCACGCGCCGATAGAAGGCGACATTGCGCGCCTTTTCGGCGGTCACCACGTGCACGCCGGCGGCGCCTTCGGCGCGCGCCAGATCGAGGAACGCGCGGACCAGTCGCCCGCCGATCCCGTGCGAGCGCCATTCGGGGGCGATGTTGATGTGGAGATGGGCGGGGGCCCGTTCGGTCACGGCCGCGAAGTGGCGATGATAGCCCTGCTCGTCCAGGATCGGATCGGCCTCGGGTGGCCGGAGGACTCCAACGAGATAACCGACGGCGGTCCTGCCCGCTGCCCCGTCGGCGTCTCCGGAGCCGTCTCCATCGACCGCCACGAAACAGGACTGGGGAAATCGATCCAGGTACGTCGTCAGCCAGCGCCGCTCGAAAGCCCGCCGCTCGGCTGGCGAGGGAAATTCCCCGCCTCCCCGAGAGAGATGAAAAATTTCGAGGAGACGACGGCGCACGATGGATTCATCCCCGGCATCCGGCAATGGGAGGATGACAATACCATCGACGCTCGGACGCATCATTCGCTCTCCACGCGCTGGCGCGTCGGCGACCACCGAGGGGCCAAACGCAACGGGAGCCTCTGCCGCGATGCGGACGGTGTCAAGCGCCAAGGGCGCACGTCCCTCGCGGAGACGCGCGCCCTCTCTGCGTTCGTGCCCGTCATGCCCGAACGCCAAGGCGGGCGGGCATGACGGCTCGATGTGGGGCGAATGCTCAGCGGCTGGTCGGCGCGGTGAAAATCTGCTGCGCCCAACCCGGCTGGCCGGCGAAGTGGTGGCTGCCCTTGCCGTACGATCCAGCCTCCGCGCTGGCCGCGGCCAGCATCATGGAGAGTGCAACCGCTGTCATGGAAAGAATGCGCGTCATGTCCGTCTCCTAACTTTCGTTGATCCTCCCGAGCACTCGGATCGCGCTCGGCTGGACCAGAGATGGAGACGGATTTCGAACTGCAAAGAGGGGCTCACGCCAACGTGGCAAGTCGAGAGCGCGCCCGTGATCGGGCGTGATCGAACGAAATTCACGGGCCAACGGATGCCGGCGTGACCGGCAGGCACGAGCCCGATTACTTGTTGCGCGTCGGCATGACGACGAGTTGGGAAATGTTCACGTGAGGCGGCGCGGCAAGAGCATAGAGGATCGTCTCGGCGACATCCTCGGGGGCCAGCCGGCCCGGCGCCTTGGAATAAAACTCTGCTGCCACGGCCTCGTCCCCATGATGGCGCGCGGCAGCAAAACCGGTCTCGACGAGCCCGGGCAAAATCTCCGTAACCCGAAGGTCCTCGGTCCGATAGTCCAGGCGCAGTTCCTCGGTGAAGGCGCGAACCGCGTACTTCGAGGGAACATATCCGCTGCCACCCGCGTAGGGCCGCAGACCGACGATCGATCCGATGGTGACGATATGCCCATTGCCGCTGGCCCGCAGGCCGTCGATGAAGGCGCGCACGAACCGGATCGTCCCATTGACGTTCGTCTCGACAATGCCGGCGAGCGCCTCGGCGTCGCATTCATGGAAAGGCTGCCGGCCGCCGACGTCGTGGCCGGCCGCAGCGATGACCGTATCGACCACCGGCCAACCGGCCGGAAGCCGCCGCGTGAGGCTCGCAACGCTTTCTGGATCGGCGACGTCGAGATCGAGCAGCGCGGCACGCCCCTGGCGATCCCGGCAAATGTCCTCGGCCTTGGCCAGCGAACGACCACAGACCGCGACCCGCGCCCCGGCATCGAGCAACAGGCGGGCCGTGGCCTTGCCGATCCCCGAGGTCGCACCGGAAATCACCACCGTGCGTTCTGCAAGCCGGCTCATCACTCCTCCGTTCGATAAAGGGGCATTCCACGAAACCACCCGACGCCCCTTCGTCGTCGCCCATGGCCGGCCCGTCAAGTGCCGCGCCTTGCGAGGCGGTGCTCGCGAGCGCTACTGCAGACGACTGAGGAGCCGGTCGATCTGCCTGCCGATCGCTGCCGTCTGATCGCGCAGGCTTTCGAGACTCGCCTGGAATTGACGGGGGTCGGCGAGCGCGCCGTCGGGAAGCGGTCCATCTCCGTGCCCGCTGATCAGCCAGACCGGGCTCACACCGAGCAGACCGGCGAGCATGACGAGGCGATTGGCGCGGGGCTCGCTGCGGTCGCTCTCCCAGGCACTCATGGTCGCCGAGCGAACGCCGAGGCGGCGCGCAACCTGGGCCTGCGAGAGGCCGCTCGCGAGGCGGGCGCGCTCGATGCGCCCACCGAGCGTATCCTCCCAGTCCGGCTGATCATGCTCGTCGGCTCGTCCGTCGAAATCGCCACCATGCGACAAGGCACGAAGGCGAGTCTCCGCCCCGAGGCGGTCCTGTTCGTTCGACATTTTCAACTCCTCGCTGTTTCGCCGTGGTGCGAATGGCGTCACGCCGCAAAGACGTGATCTCCCCTCATCCAACGGACGCTCGAAAGCGCCTGGTTCGCGGGGGTCCCCGGCTCACTACGCAAGTAACGAAACCTGCCCCCAATTCGGCAGGGGGCGGGGCGGGCGAACAATGGCACGCCACGCTCGGCGCGCTGCTCACCGCTTTCGGGCTTCGCTCTGCATCGACGCCCCACGTTCTAAACGATCGGGTCGGGAATTCAACCGACCTCGACCAGAACGGGCTTGATCAGCCCATCCGGCCCGTTCGTTCGCGCAATGTCCATCGGGCAGGCCGAGAACACCACGACGAGATCGCGCTCGGCGCGCAAAGTGACGCTGTCACCGACCCGCACCCCCGGCGGCTCGATCGAAATGCGGCCGCCGGCGCCGACCACGACGTTCTGGAAGATGTTGAACGGAGCGGGCAATTCGGGCGGGACGCGACCGATCGCGGCGAGCGCCTCGAGCAGGTTGGCGGCGCAGCTGCGGTGCGGCCCGACGTGGCCGAGCAGTTCGTAGCGGCGATCGTCGCAGGCCGACATCAGGTAGTCGTGGGTGCCCGGCGAGGTGTCCTCGACAATGGTGAGGAACGGGTGGCGACGATTCGAGTAGAGCGTATCACCACACTCGATCCAGAGCTTTTCGATGCACGAGCGTGTGTGCTCGCCCGAAAGGAACTCGCCCGCGTCCCGGGCATCGAATGCCCAGCAATCGACGACCTGGGAGCCCTCGATGTCGACGACGCGAACGCTCTCGCCGGTCGCCACTTCGAATGCCCGCCCCTCGCCCGCCGGAATGATCGTCTTTCTGCCCACGGTCCTTCTCCCACAGTGTTCCGGCGCCCCGAGCGCCGCCGAACGCCATTTGCGCCCAAAGCAGGCCACTTGCACAGCCCTCGGCGAAGGGGCAAGACGGGCGGGTCGAGACGTCCCGCGAACCGGCCCGACGGTCGGATGGCGCAGTGGCGGCTCGACTTCGCGCGGTGCGGCGCAATGCGCGCCAGCGGATTGGACGGGGCTGGACGCGGCCCATCGCTCGCACCGCGCGCCCGGCAATGATGGAGGCACGTGTGGTCGGCAATTCGCAGCTCATCGAGCATTACCGGCAGGCTCATGCTTCGCGGGTGTATGGGACGTCCTCTGTCAAGTATCTGCGCTATCTGCGGCCGGAGATCGGCATCCTGCGGCCCCGTTCGGTGCTGGACTACGGATGCGGTCAGAGCCGGTTCGTCGACATGCTCGAAATCGGCTACCCGCTCGAGGTGTTGCGCTACGATCCAGCCATACCGCAATACGCCACTCCACCGGCCCAACCGGCGGACCTCTTGATCAACATCGATGTCCTCGAGCACATCGAGGAACACGATCTCGACGCGGTGCTCGCGCACATGCGCAGCCTCTGCCGCCATGCGATCATCATCGTCGACACCAAGGCCTCGAATCACATGCTCGCGGACGGGCGCAACGCGCACGTCTCGCTGCACCCGCACGCCTGGTGGCAGGCGCGGATCGAAAAGCACTTCGGTCCGGTGCGCCGCATCGCGACGCCCCGCTCGTCACGCGCGGGTTTCGCCACATGGCAACTCGCCCCCCGCCAGCGCCTCGCGCGTCTCGTTGCACGGGCGCGCGAAACCGGCGCCTATTGTGCGCGGCGCGCCGTCGGGCGGCACAAAACGGCTTGGAAAGACAGCACGACGCACAACGTCGATTGAGCATTCCGGAGAGCGGGCGTGACACAGAGGATGGCGGCGCGAACGCCAACCGCGGGCGCAGTGGCCGCAAGGGCGGGGTCGGTGAGTCGCCTGATCGGCAAGCGTATCGGCGCAAACGGCAAGCCGCGGGCCGGTCGGCGAACGTGGTCAGACATCGCGATCGGACGGCGCCACCCCGCGAGCCGCACGGCGTGACGACGACCCAACGCGGGCATGGCGGCGGTGCCCATCCGGCGCCGCTCTCGAGCGTCGTCATCGCGGTGCTCTGGGCGACGCAGACGTTCGCCATTTTCTACGACTCCGCCGTCCTGCAGATGCTTTCCGCTTGGCTCTTTTCGGCCTATCTCGTTGCTGGCCTCGTCCGGGGTAGCCGAGAGACCCGCTTCGTCTGGCTGATCGCGGCGATCGTCGGGAGCCTGACGCTGACGCGCCTCACTGGCGAGCGCATCTACGAGGCGGTCGTCTTTGCGATGCTCTTCACCGCCTGGTTGCCGGTTCTCCAGGCGGCACGCATCGTCGCGCGAACGGCGTCCGGGGTCATCGAGAGCCGGCGACGCATCGCCGAACTGCCGGACGGACGACGTGAACCGGGCTTCCTTTTCGGCGCCTTCGGCTTCGGCGGCTTTCTCAACACCGGCACCTATGCGTTGCTCTCGACGCTGACCCCGAGCGATGCGACGCCGACGACCCGCAGACGCTATGCGGAGGCCTGCCTCAGGGGGGTCAATCTCACGATCCCGTGGTCTCCCTTCTTTCTGGCCATGGCCTTCGTGCAGAGCTACCTGCCGGCCGTGCCTCTCTGGCAGGTGATCCTCACCGGGTTGCCGATTTCAATCACCGGCCTCGCCATCTCGCTCTGGCTCCATGGCGCCGTCGGTGAGCGCGGCGCGCGGGGGACGCTGCTCGGACGTGGCGGTTTGCTGGCGGCCTGCCTCCACTGCCTCGCGCCACTCGTGCCGATCCTCGTGGTTTGCGGCGGTGGTGTGGTCCTGGTTGCCGCGGCGACGGGCCTCGGCACGCTCGCAACGGTCATCGTCACGCTGCCCGTGGTGATCGCAGCGCAACTTGCCGTCACCGGGACCGACCCGCGGCCGCTCGCGGGAGAACTCACCCGCAAACTGCCCGATCTCCAGGGCGAAATCACCCTCATCAGCGCCGGCATGATCCTCGGCGTCCTGCTGCGCGACGAGCCGAATCTTTCCGCCTACGTCGCACCGTTGCTGGGCGGCAGCGTGCCGCTTTGGCTGACGCCGGGCCTCGTGACGCTCGCCATGATCCTGCTCGGCATCGCCAACATCCACCCGATCATCACCGGCGCGGCGATCCTCGGGGCCATCGTGCCGGCAGCCTCGCACGCCTCGGAGATCGCCCTCTTCCATGCGGTGCTGCTTGGCTGGAGCATGTCGACGATCGTCTCACTCTCGGCGCTCTCGCTGATCATCGCGGCGAGCATGTTCCAGGTGCGCGCACTCTCGCTGGTCCTGGCCGGAAACCTGCGCTTCATACTGCTCTTCGTGCCGGTCGTGTCTTTCTACCTCGGCTGGATGGCGTGACGGTGGGGAGGCAGTTCCCGGGCGACCGGCCGAGCAGCGCGGATTGCTGCCCCGCTCGGGTCGCCGCCCGGGTGATCCGCCATCACCCTCAGCTACCGCGCCCGGCGCGCTTGGGACGCGGACCGTCCTCGATCGGCGCATCGTCGGGAAGGTGGGCGGCCGGATCGTCGGCCTCGGCCTCGCCCTGCGTGATCGCCTTGACGATGAGCCCCGCGCTCTGGCGCACGTCACGTTCGATCGCCGCCGCGATGGCCGGGTTTTCCTTGAGGAAGGCTTTGGCGTTCTCACGCCCCTGGCCGATCTTCTGACCCTCGTAGGCGAGCCAGGCGCCCGACTTCTCGACGACGCCGGCCTTGACGCCGAGATCGATCAACTCGCCGGTGCGCGAGATCCCTTCGCCGTACATGACGTCGAACTCGACCTGGCGGAACGGCGGGGCGACCTTGTTCTTGACCACCTTGACGCGTGTCTGGTTGCCGACGGCCTCCTCGCGATCCTTGATCGAGCCGATGCGCCGGATGTCGAGGCGGACCGAGGCATAGAATTTCAGGGCGTTGCCGCCGGTCGTCGTCTCGGGGCTGCCGAACATGACGCCGATCTTCATGCGGATCTGGTTGATGAAGATGACCATCGTGCGCGACTTGGAGATCGAGCCGGTGAGCTTGCGCAGGGCCTGGCTCATCAGGCGCGCCTGCAGGCCGGGCAGACTGTCGCCCATCTCGCCTTCGAGTTCGGCCTTCGGGGTGAGCGCCGCCACCGAATCCACAACCAGCACATCGATCGCCCCGGAGCGGACCAGGGTGTCGGTGATCTCGAGCGCCTGCTCACCGGTATCGGGCTGGGAGACCAGAAGCTCGTCGACGTTGACGCCCAGCTTGCGCGCATAGACCGGATCGAGCGCGTGCTCGGCATCGACGAAGGCACAAATCCCGCCGGTCTTTTGAGCTTCCGCGATACAGTGCAGCGCCAGGGTCGTCTTGCCCGACGATTCCGGACCGTAAATCTCGATGATGCGACCGCGCGGCAGCCCGCCGATGCCAAGCGCGATATCGAGACCGAGGGACCCGGTCGGAATCGCCTCGACATCGATCGAGTGGTTGGCGCCGAGCTTCATGATCGAGCCCTTGCCGAAGTGCTTCTCGATCTGTGAGAGCGCTGCTTCCAGCGCCTTCTGCTTGTCCATCTGCTCCCCCTCGACCACTCGAAGCTGTGGCTTGCTCATCTGTCGATCCCTTATCCCACGCCCTGCCTACCGCAGCAAACGGGGTTAATGTACACTTTTTGTTCGCACTTGGCAAATCTCCCCTATGCAACGGATATTAAAGCGTTTTCCAGTTCGTGTTCGGGAAGCGTTCACACGATGGGACGGCACTGAAGGGGGGCGCTTTGCTTCGGCGATTCGCCGTCGGCGGCAGGGACGTGCCAGGTCGAGTTGCAGATTCCGCATGCCTGCTCTGCCGCGCGCCATCACGCTGCCATATTGCACCGCAGCGAAAGAACGCGCATCTGCTGCGGCGCGCGGCTGCGCCGGTCATGCGACCGGACGGAATCGAAGGCGCCGCGCGGGTCCGTCTCCGGTGTAAAATGTCCAGGCAGGTCTATACGATGGCCACCCTCTCGGGTGCCGCCGTCATCCTTTCGCTCGTGGCCATGCTGTCGCTGGCCAAGCCGGTGCGCATCGTGGCTCCGCAGGATCTCTCCCCGCCAGCCGCTCCGCTGGCGCCAGCTCTCGCGCCGAAGACGCCGCAGGGATTTGCGTCGGTCGTCCAATAACGCCCCGGCGCGATCGAGCGGGCCACCGCCAAGAGGCCGGACGTGATCGTGATCTTCCCGATCGCGACGTCCGCGCTCACTTCTCGAGCACCTCCTTGACGGTCGTCACCAGATCCTTGAGCTGGAACGGTTTCGGCAGGAAGCTGAACTCGTCGCGCTCGTCGAGGCTCTTCAAGGCATCCTCGGCATAGCCGGAGATGAAAATGAACTTGAGGTCCGGGTTGGTGCTGCGCAGGCGTTTCAGCAGTGTCGGGCCGTCCATCTCCGGCATCATGATGTCGCTGACGACGAGATCGACCATCCCCTCGGCATCGTCCATGCGCTGAAGGGCCTCGGCGCCGGTCCCTGCCTCGATGACCTTGTAGCCCTGGCGTGTGAGGGCGCGGGCCGCGAAACGGCGCACCGCCTCCTCGTCCTCGACAAGCAGCACCGTGCCAGTGCCGGTCAGATCGCGCGGACGGCCACGCTGGCCGGAACGTGCCGGTGCCTCGTCGATCTGCTCGGCACCGAGATGCCGGGGCAGGTAGATGCGGAACGTCGTGCCCTCTCCGGGCTTGGTGTCGCAGAAGATATAGCCGCCGGTCTGTTTGATGATGCCGTAGACCGTGGCAAGGCCGAGCCCGGTGCCCTTGCCGATTTCCTTGGTGGAGAAGAACGGCTCGAAAATCTTTTCCTTGATCTCGGCCGACATGCCGCAACCCGTGTCACTCACCTCGCAGGCGACGTACTCGCCGGGAACGAAACTGTCGTCGGTCACCTGGCGGGAGGCTTCCTGGGAAAGGTTGTAGGTGCGGATCGTCAGGCAGCCGCCGTCGGGCATCGCGTCACGCGCATTGACCGCGAGATTCATGATGACCTGCTCGAATTGCGTCTGGTCGGCCTTGACGTACCAGAGGTCGCGGCCATGGCTGACGCGCAGCTCGATCTTTTCCTCCAGGATGCGGCTCAGCCACATCGACCAGTCGGAGATGATGTCGGTCAGCGAGAGGACGCGCGGGCGCAGCGTCTGTTGGCGCGAGAAGGCGAGCAACTGGCGCACGATGCCGGCGGCGCGGCTCGCGTTCTGCTTGATCGCCATGATGTCCTTGTGGGCGGGATCGGACGGCGGGTGGCTCGAGAGAAGGAAATCGCTGGAGAGGATGATGGTGGTCAGCACGTTGTTGAAATCGTGCGCCATGCCGCCGGCGAGTTGGCCGACGGCCTGCATCTTCTGGCTCTGGGCGAAACGCACCTCGAGCTCGCGCTGCTTGGAGAGATCGATGGCATAGACGATCGCCATCTCGCCCTTGTGGGCCGCGGGATCGCTCAGCGGGCTGACATAGAGACGGCCGACCTGACGTGTCTCCTCACCGAACGCGATCTCGACGGGGCCGGATGCACCCTCGCCCGAGATCGCCCGCGCGAGCGCCTGGCGCACCTGCTCTCGGCAGTCGGTCTCGAGCCGATCGAGCAGACTCGAGGGCGAACGCGTCCCATCCGATCCACCGAACATCCGCTCGAAGGCGGCGTTGCCGCGCGCCACCACGCCGTCCGCTCCGACCTTGGCGATCGCGATCGGTGCGGTCTCCAGGATGTGGTCGTAGGCCGTGCGATCGAGGGCGAGCGGAGCGCCGGCCGGCTCGGTGACCGCGGCGGGCTCACTGGCGATGCGCCGGCGCGTTTCCGGCGAAGGCATGACGAGAAGGAGACCGGAGGTTGCGGTGGAGCCCGGCAGGAGAAGCGCCTTGATCTTGGCGGAGGCGGGTTGCTGAGCGGCACCCCGCGTCCCGCTCCGAGCCACATCGCCGCCTGGAACGAGCGGCGCCGAGGCGGTGTTTCCGCCGGCGACGAGCAGCTCGACGACCGTGCCGCCGGCGATGATCTCGCCGACCGGAATGCCGGCCGTGATACCGGCGCGGATCCGCTCCAGCCGATCCTTGTTGGAGGCGACCAGAAGCGCGTCGAGCCGGCCGAGCGCCTCGCGCGCCTGTTCCCCGCGCCGCCGGCCCTGGCTACCTGCCTTGCCGCTGGAAGCTTGAGCGAGCCGCGTCAGCTCGCCGGTGATGATGTCGACCGAGAAAGCCGGCCCCGGCCAGGTCTGGGCAACCTGCTCCGCCTCGCCACCCCCCGCGTGCGCGAGTGCTTCGATGTCGGCGTGAACCTGCTCGGTCACGTCCTGGATGCGCCACTCGGTGAAGCCCTTGCCGGCACCGCGCCCGCCGGCGACGGGGTGGGTTGCCGAAAGCCGGAGCCACACGGTGCCGGGCTGGCCGGCGCCGACGACACGACCGTTCACGTCCGGAGCGAAGCACTCGACCTCGTCCTCGACGTTGACACCCTGGGCGGCGGCCCGGAACAACTCCATCACCGCCTCGGGATCGATGGCGCGGCCGGTGATCGCGATCTCGAGGTCGCGCTCACTGGTGAACGCCACCCCGGGAAAGAGACGGGCCAGCGCGGCGTTCGAGAACCGCGAAAAGCCCTCCTGGTCGAGCAACAGGATGCCGGACGGATTGGCATCGAAGTGGGCGGCGACCTCGCGCTCCTCGTCACTGGAGAAACGTGCCAGACCGACCGCGAAACTGAATATCGCGAAGACGCCGAATACGGCGAGCAACCCGAGCAGGGCGAGGACCACAGGCTCGCCGGTGTCGCGAACGAGCACGGAAAGCGCCGCGAGCGCGGTGGCAACGCCGACCGCGATCAGGATTAGAATGCCTGCCCACCCCTCACGCGAGCCGGCAGGATTCTGTGCCGCCACGACCGAACCACCTGCTTCGACTGAGAAAACCTGGCGGGAGGATAGCTGATTCGAACCGCTAACGGCGGCCCGGGGGTGGTTCTGGATACGCTCGACGAAAGACACCACGCAACGTCCCTGGAAATCATGATGGTCGGCACATTGACGCCGGTCGACCTTGGGCACGGGTCGCCGGGACGCACTGCGCGCCTGGCTTTGGCGCTGCGACGTCCCGTTCGCGATACGCCGATCTACGCGCCATTAGGGTTAAACTTGCGTGAAAGACGGTATATATGGGCCGGTACGGGACGCGATTCGTCGAGCCGCCCGCGGTCTCGACAGTCGGTCAGAAGGCCGATCGCAGCGCACGCGCGTGCGCGCGGTCGGTGGGTCCGCAGGTGCGGGAGCCGATGCGGCGCCCGAGGGGGGCTGCCATCGGGAACCGCGTTTCCACATCGTCACACCCGCGATCGCGTTCGGGT
Organism: Hyphomicrobiales bacterium; assembly: GCA_016125495.1. Lineage (NCBI taxonomy): Bacteria > Pseudomonadati > Pseudomonadota > Alphaproteobacteria > Hyphomicrobiales > Hyphomicrobiales bacterium. The sequence goes on from WGLQ01000023.1 coordinate 54,865, forward strand.
CGGGACGATATCCAAGGTGTGATAGTCTGCTTTGATGTCGCCGCATTGCATTGCCAGTGACCGCGGCGCCGACACGCGGCGCAACCGGAGAACGCTCCCATGCTCGAGACCATCCTCGTCTTCGTCGTCATCATCGCTCTGGGACTGGTCGCGGCTTGGTTCCTGCGAGGCTACCTGACGGGCAACACGGCCTCGCCCTCGATGTTCGGTGGAGGCCGCGAGAGGCGGCTCGGCGTCGTGGAGACCGCCAACGTGGACGGGCGCCGCAAGCTCGTGCTGCTTCATCGTGACGGGGTCGAGCACCTGATCATGACGGGCGGACCGATCGACGTGATCATCGAGACCGGCATCGGCGGCCGTCGTGGCGCCTATGAACGCCAGCACGGTCCGAATGGCGAGATCGGCGAGCCGCAAGGCTTCGGTCGGGCACGCGTTGCGGCGAGTTCGCGCCCGATCGAACCTTGAGATCGCCCGGTTCGGTCCACTCCAACCTCACACGCCGCGCCCCGCGGTCGGGCCGGCGGTATCGGTGCGCTCGAGGTGACCGGATGAACCATCTCGTTCGCGCGATCATCGCCCTGGTGGCGGTCGTCCTCACTGTTGCCGCGGGCGACGGTCCCTTTGCTTGGTCCAGTCCGACCACCGCGCCCGGCCTCGTGCGCCAGGCCGCTGCCGCTGATGTTTCGATGGCCAGCGTCGAAGCGGCCGAAGCGGCAGTGCAGCGCTGGCAGGGGCTGCTCGAAACCACCTCCAAGACCCTCGATCGCGTCGCCGGTGGCGATGCCCCAATCCCCGAATTCCGTGACGAGCTGACCGGCGTGCGTTGGGAAGCCAGGGATCTTGCCGCCAGTCTGGCGCCGAGCCTCGTGGAACTGCGGGCGCAGCTCGAACGCCTCGGTCCGGCGCCGGAGGCGGGCGGCACGCCGGAATCACCGAGCGTCGCCGAATCTCGTGCCGGCCTCGAGCGTGAAGTGAGCCGGATCGATGGCCTCGTGCGTTCGGCCGAACTCATCGCCACACGATCGGAAAGTCTCATCTCGCGCCTCGAGAACCTGCGCCGCCAGCGCTTCACCAGGGCCGTGCTCGAGCAGACCGCGAGCCCGCTGCTGCCCGAACTCTGGCGCGGCGCCTGGCAACAACAGCTCGCGAGCCTCGACAGCCTCGCGACCATCGCGCGAGCCTGGTGGAGGCGCGCCGCACCGCAGTGGCGACTCGCACTCCTCTTCGTGGCCGCCATCGCCATCGGGCTGCTCCTGCACCGCGGCCTCGCGCGCGTCGAGCAACAGCGCGATCGTATCGCCGCGAGCGAGCCGGCCTTCATCCGCCGGGCCGACGTCGCCCTGCAGACGGCGTTGGCGCGCGCCATACCATGGCTCGTCCCGCTGCTCGCCATCTACCTCGGCCTCGCCCACATCGATCTGCTGCCGCAGACGACGGCGCCCGTAATCGCGGCGCTCCTCTGGGGCGTTGCGATCGTCGTTTGCGTGCGCGCCCTGTCGAAGTCGCTGGTTGCGCCGCGGCGCCCGCAGTGGCGCGTCTTTCCCCTCCCCGATGACGTTGCACCACGTATCCACCGCCGCGTCGTCGCAATGGCGGGCGTCTATGCCGTCTCGGGAGTGCTGCGCGCGGTGAATGCAGCGACCCTTGCGCCGCTCCAGGTCACGATCGTTCAGGATTTCATTCTCGGCCTGATATTCTCCGCGCTGTTCGCCGCCCTCCTGATCGAGCCGTGGCGGCGCGCGCGTGACGGCGAGGGGCGCGCCTCGCGGCTCTGGCCGGCCTGGCTCAAGATCGTGGTCTGGCTGCTGGTCGCGGTCGTCGTCGCCGCCTCGGCGGCGGGCTACGTCGCCCTCGGCCAGTTCCTCATCGGCCAGGTCATCGTGACCGGGTCGGTGCTGCTCGCCGCCTGGCTCCTTCACCTCGGCATCAGCGAGCTGTCAGCGGACGTCGCCACGAAGGGGCGGCCGGCCTCGCGGCTGCTCGACGAGGTTCTCGAGGCCAGCCCGATCCAGTCGCGCTTTGCCGGTCTCGCGATCTCCGGCCTTCTCAATCTGGTCCTCATCGTGCTGGTTGTGCCGCTGGTGCTGCTGCAGTGGGGGTTTTCATTCGACCGCATCCGGGGCTGGCTCGAGGCGGCCTTCTTCGGCTTCCAGGTCGGGAGCATCAACATCTCGATCGCGCGCATCCTGGTCGCCGTCGCCCTCTTTGCCGGGGTGCTCGTACTCCTCAACCTGCTGCGGCGCTGGCTGGACGAGAACATCCTCGTTCCGCCACAGGTCGAAGCCGGTCTCGCCAATTCCATCCGCACCGGCGTCGGCTATCTCGGATATGCGCTCGCGGCGGCGGCCGGCGTCTCCTACATGGGGCTCGATTTCACCAACCTCGCAATTGTTGCCGGCGCGCTTTCGGTCGGTATCGGTTTCGGTCTGCAGAGCATCGTCAACAATTTCGTCTCCGGACTCATCCTCCTCGTCGAGCGGCCGATCCAGGTCGGGGACTGGGTGGTGGCCGGCGATGCGGAGGGTTATGTCAAGCGTATCAGCGTGCGTTCGACGGAGATCGAAACCTTCGATCGCGCGAGCGTCATCGTGCCGAATTCCGAACTCGTCGCCGGGCGCGTCACCAATTTCACGCACCGCAACAAGATGGGGCGCGTGGTGGTTCGCATCGGTGTCAGCTATGCCGCCGACCCCGAAGAGGTGATGGCGCTCCTCACCGAAATCGGCAGCGCACATCCACTCGTGCTGGTCTGGCCGAAGCCGACGGCGGCGTTCGAGGACTTCGGTGCCAGCTCGCTCGACTTTTCGCTGCGCGTCTTCATCGCCGACATCAACAATATCCTTTCGGTGCGCAACGACCTCAGGATCGCCATCCTCAAGGCTCTGCGCGAGCGCAATATCGAGATCCCGTTCCCACAGCAGGATGTGCACCTGCGCGATCTCGACGACCTCAGGGCAGCACTTGCTCGCGCACGGGAGCGCGTCGCCAGCGAGCGCTCGAGCGACGAAAAATAAAACGGCGCGCGAGCGGTCCCCTTCAGTGCGTCGAGCGCACTCCGGCTTCGTGCGGCCCGATGGCACCAACGTCCCAGTCACCGAATGCCTCGGCCGCGAGTCGCATGGGGTCGAAGCGGGCCACGCTGACCTCGATCTCGCCATCCTGGCCGTCGATGGCGACCGGCGCCACCTGGTCCGCATCGAAAGGAGTGCGCGCCTCGGCGGTCAGCGTGCAGTGACCGGCGATGAGCGAGCGCGAGTCGAATGTGGCGGTCGTGCCGCCCGTCGAGGCGAGCAGCGCAACCATTGCAAAGAGGACGATCGCGCCACGTCGCGGCACGCGCTTGCCGGCGAGCCCGGTTGCAGCGGCGGCATTGTTCATTTTCGAGGTCCTCATCGATGCTGCGGGACAATGGACCGAACGCCAGCGACCATGTGGCGGGACGGCGGTTCGCCCGAGAGTGCGCATCTCCGGGTTAACGAGGCGATAATGGGCGTGCCATGGTGGCACGGACGGGCGATGAGTGATCCGCCGCCGCCCCATTCAGTCCGGTGCGCACGCGGGCCTCGATGCCGCTGCTGACGAAATCGTGTTCCGACGCCGCGCGCCTTCGCACTTGCGGGCTCGTGCCTGCGCGCCGAATTTCAACCCGACCCTGTGAACACAGACGTTCCGAAAGGTATCGCCATGCCCCGCTTCCTTGCCGCGCTGTTGCTCGCGACGGTCCTTGCCGCACCCGCCGCGGCCGGTCCCCAGTATGTCGACGCGAGCACGTTTGCCGCCTCCGGATACGACGTCGTCGCCTATCACGATCTCGCGCAGGTCGCGCCCGGCAAGCCACAGCCGGCGGCGGTGCCCGGCTCGGCCGCAATCACCGCCGAAAACAACGGCGCCCTCTGGGCCTTTTCCAGCGAGGAGAACCGGGCCCGCTTCGTCGCCGACCCGGCGCGCTATGCCCCGGCCTTCGACGGCCACTGCGCATTCGGCGTCAGCAAGGGCTACAAAGTGCCCGCCAACCCGCACCTTTGGCGCATCGTCGATGGTCGGCTCTATCTCAACTACAGCACGCAGGCGGCGCGGCTCTGGGAGCGAGGCACCGCAAAGCACATCAAGAACGGTGAGCGGGCGTGGCGGTCGGGGCTGGATGGTGGCCCGGCCAGTCGTGAAGCGGTCCCCGATCTCGACGTCGCGCAGGCCCCGCGCCCTTGAAGCCCGAACTGGCGCCAGCCATGGCGCCCGCCTGGGGTAAAACGGCCTAGTGGGGTTCGACTGGGAGCTGATTGCGAAGCTTGCGAGGGCGCACGATCAATCGTCGCGGTAAACGCGCTCGCGACGCTCGTGACGCTCCTGCGCCTCGATGCTCATGGTGGCGATCGGGCGGGCGTCGAGGCGTTTCAATCCGATCGGCTCGCCCGTTTCCTCGCAATAGCCGTATGAGCCGTCGTCGATTCGCGCGAGCGCGGAATCGATCTTGGCGATCAGCTTGCGCTGGCGGTCGCGGGCTCTGAGTTCGATGGCCCGGTCGGTCTCGCTGGTCGCCCGGTCGGCGATATCGGCATGCTGGCCTGCATCGGTCGTCAGGCTCGCGATCGTCTGCTGGGCTTCGCGCAGAATGTCCGCCCGCCAGTCGAGCAGCTTGCGGCGGAAGTAGAGCTTCTGGCGTTCGCTCATGAAGGGCTCGTCCTCGCTCGGACGGTAGTCCTGCGGCAGGACCTCGATGTCGTTGACGGCCGCGGTCGCGCCAGTGCTCGGCTTGCCCGGCCTCTCGGACGCCCCCTTCGAGGAGCGACGCTTCTGGGATTTTTCAGGCGTCTCGGCCATCTTCGTCCCAACCATTGGCAAGCTTCTCCAGAGTGCCGAAGGGCCTCCGGACCGTCCGCCGTCCGGGGCGCGCAAGCGTCGTCCCGGATGCAAACGGCGTGCCCTTTAGTATTTTTGCAGCCTCTCAAGTCAAGTCACGATCTCAGCCTCGAGGGCGCCAACGCGGGTAGTGCGCGGCGACGGCCTTCTGCGGGGCGATTGTGGCTATTCTCGCATCGTAGATTGAATGCGTTGCAACCGCCCACACAACCCTTGAGTTCATTTCTCTATCGAATGCACGTTTACCGTGTGTTCAGGGATGTCTGGCAACTTCGATATCGGTTGCGCACGAGACGAGCAAGGAGCCCGACTTGTGAACGGGATGCAAGTGGACCCATCCGGATCACCTTCCGGACGCAGGGCCCGAGACCGCCGATGCGCATCGGCGGACGCGTATCCCAATCACATGGGTCAACCGAGCCGGTTCGTTCGACAGCCGTCGTTCGATGTCCGTTCCAGGCGTATCGCGTAATTGCCTGGCAATGGGCATCCAACGGCACGAGTGTGTCATCTCTCAACGCAAGGAGGAGAACGACCACGACCTCGAGGGTCGCCATCAAGAGCACCCCGAGACCCAGGAAGAGATGAAAGCAGCTCGGGTCCGGTCGCCCCACACGACCGCAAAGAGGTCGACGGGCACCCACCCCACACACGTCCGTCCCTCGCACCCCACGATCCCGGGCGAGCTCAATCTCGGATCCGATGCCGATGGGCATCCGGAGGCGTCGCCCCACCCCACGGGCGGCGCCTCTTGCGTTCCAGGGCCCGTGCGCCCCGCCCTGCGGCAGTTGCGACCGAGGCCTCGAGCGCCTAGGGTCCGCGCGATCCAACGGGCAAGGAGGGGCACGGCATGGCGACCGCGCTGGTCACGGGTGCGAACCGGGGCATCGGCCTCGGACTGGTCGAGCGACTGGTCCGGCGCGGTGACCGGGTGATCGCGACCGTCCGTTCCCTCGATGGCGCACGCGAACTGGTGGCTCTCACCGACGATCCGGCGGCTGGCACCCTCGTCGAGATCGTTGCCCTCGATGTGACGGACCCTGGCTCGATCGCGGACCTCGCCCGCCATCTCGCAGGCAGACCAATCGACATCCTCATCAACAGCGCCGGCGTTCTCAACAGCTACGGCGGCATCGACGATCCGGCACACGACGCCGCGGCCTGGGCCCACGTGCTCGCGACCAATGTCACGGGTCCCTATCTCGTCACCCGCGCACTCCTCGCCAACCTCGCTCTCGCGAAAGCACCCAAGGTCGCCTTCATTTCGTCGAGCATGGCCTCGAGCACACGGGCACCGGGCAAGGCCTACCCCTACCGCGCCTCGAAGGCGGCGGTCACCAACCTCGCCGTCAATCTCGCGACCGAACTTTCGCCGCGTGGCATCGCGGTAGCGGCCATCGACCCCGGGTGGGTGCGCACGGCGATGGGCGGCGACGGCGCGGACATCGATGTGGCAACGAGCGCGGCCGGGATCGTCGCCCGGCTCGACGCTCTCACGCTCGCAACGAGCGGCACCTTCGAGACCTATGCGGGCGAGCAGGTCGCCTTTTGAGAACGTCCCGTCAAAACCACCCGCACCGTGCGCACTGCCCCGCGATCCAACCAGCCCCGTGACAACAGCACCGGAACTGCACGCCAATGGCCCGCTTCGAAGGCACCTCCCGCTATGTCGCCACCGACGATCTCAAGATCGCGGTCAACGCCGCCGTCACGCTCGAGCGCCCGCTCCTGGTCAAGGGCGAGCCGGGAACCGGTAAGACGGTGCTCGCACACGAGGTCGCCAAGGCACTCACGGCACCGCTCATCGAGTGGCACGTCAAGTCGACGACCAAGGCCCAGCAGGGCCTCTATGAATACGATGCGGTGAGCCGTCTGCGCGATAGCCAGCTCGGCGACGCGCGCGTGCGCGACATCGCCAACTACATCCGGCGGGGCAAGCTCTGGGATGCGTTCACCCATCCGACGCGCCCGGTGCTCCTCATCGACGAGATCGACAAGGCCGACATCGAGTTCCCGAACGACCTGCTGCAGGAACTCGACCGCATGGAGTTCCATGTCTACGAGACCGGCGAAGTGGTGCGCGCCGCCCAGCGCCCGGTCGTCATCATCACCTCGAACAACGAGAAGGAGCTGCCCGACGCGTTCCTGCGCCGCTGCTTCTTCCATTACATCCGGTTTCCCGATCCCGAGACGATGACGGAGATCGTCGAGGTGCATTTCCCCGGCCTCAAGGGGGCGTTGGTGCGCGAGGCGCTCGCCGTCTTCTACGACGTGCGCGACGTGCCCGGCATCAAGAAGAAGCCGTCGACCTCGGAACTGCTCGACTGGATCAAGCTGCTGCTGGTCGAAGACATCGGGCCGGAGACGCTGCGCGAGCGCGACCCGCGCAAGCTCATTCCGCCCTTGCACGGTGCGCTGCTGAAAAACGAGCAGGACGTGCACCTCTTCGAGCGTCTCGCCTTCATGCATCGTCGCGGCGAGTGAGCCCGGCACGCACCACTGCGTGGCATGAATTCAACGCGCAAAGGCACCTTGGATTTTATCCACAGATGAATGCCAGATGAACGCTCGTTTCAATCGCGGTTCACGGAAAACGCCCCATGATGCACCCAATCCTGCCAGGGTTGCGTCATCGGGAGGTCTACGATGCGGCATAGCCGGGACGGCCACGAGCCCTACACACGCTTCGAGTTGGTGCTGCTCGCGATCTCGTTCGCGGCCGCCACGTTCGCCCTAGTCGGGCTGGCCAGTGCCACGCCCATTCGTGGCGGCGAACCCTCGACCGGCACGGCGATTGAAATCTGGAGTTTTCGGGGCGAGCCCGTGGCTTGGCGGCGCGCCGGCGGCTTTCGCTCGGAGATCACCCAGGTGGCGCATTCCGATCTCGTCGGGACCGTCAGCGCACCGGCCGTCGGCACCGGCACGATCTTTCGCGGCTGGCAGATCGGCCGTCGCCTCGTCGGGCGCGCGGAGATGAGCGTGGAGGGGTGCCCGCTCGCCTTCACGTATACCGTGCGCGGGTGGGTCTCACCGGCCGGCGACAGGGCGGTGCTGACAGGTGCGTCCCCCCGTATCCGCGACTGCCGCATCGTCGGGGAAAACCCATTCGGAGCCGGCTCCACCATTCTTCTCGAGCGCATCGGCATTGCCAGCGCACCCGCCGACTGAGCCCAGAGGCGCGCCCGAGGCGCGGCGCCGCGCTTTGCCGCCTCAGTCGTCCTTGGCGCCGGAGCGGGACCGCTCCTCGATCTTGCGCTCCTCGTACTGGATGAACCATCCGATCATCTGACGCCAAAGCGCCTCGACGAGATCGGGCGGCAGCCCCTCGGCCTCGGCGCGCGCGCGCACTTTGTCGATCACCTGCTGGCTGCGCCAGGGAACGTTCGCCGGAATGCCACCCGCGATCTTGATCTCCCAGGCACGCTCGACGTAGCCGAAGCGCTCGGCGATCATGGCAACGAGGGCCTGGTCGATCCGGTCGATCTCGACACGGACATCGTCCATGTCTGCGCATTCGCCAGGGGCTTTGGCCATCACCTCGTTCCTTTCCCTCGTGGCCGGAGCGCAGAGCCGCGCTTCCGCCGTGGTCATCCCCGTTCGGTGTTCGGTCGCGCTGCGGTCACGATCGGGTTCCCGCGCCCCCGACCGATCCTAGAGCCACCAGTGGGTGGCGGGCTCGAAACGCCCGGCAGCCTCTTCGATCACATGGCCGACCTGAAAGAGCTTATCCTCCTCGAACGGGCGTCCGATGAGCTGCAGCCCGAGCGGCAAACCGGTCGTGGAGAGCCCGGCGGGGACCGAAATCCCCGGCAGGCCCGCCATGTTGACCGTGACGGTAAAAATATCGTTGAGGTACATCTGCAGCGGATCGGCGGACATGTCGCCGAGCGGGAAGGCCGCGTTCGGCGTCGTCGGCGTCAGCAGCACATCGACCTCCTCGAAGGCCTCGTCGAAGTCGCGCGCGATGAGCGTGCGCAGCTTCTGAGCCTTGGTGTAATAGGCGTCGTAATAGCCGGCCGAGAGCACGTAGGTGCCGATCAGGATGCGCCGTTTGACCTCCTTGCCGAAGCCTGCCGCGCGCGTCGCCTCGTACATCGAGACGATATCGTCTCCCTCGACGCGCAGGCCATAGCGCACGCCATCGTAGCGCGCGAGATTCGAGGAGGCCTCGGCGGGCGCGACGATGTAGTAGGCCGGCAGCGCATAGCGCGTATGGGGGAGGCTGACCTCCCTGATCTCGGCGCCAGCCTCGCGCAGCCATGCGACGCCCTGCTCCCAGAGTGCGTCGATCTCGTCCGGCATGCCGTCGACCCGGTACTCGCGCGGCACGCCGATCTTGAGGCCCTTGATCGACTTGCCGATCGCCGCCTCGTAATCGGGCACGGACACATCCACCGAGGTCGCGTCGCGCGGATCGTGGCCGGCCATGTGTCGCAGCAGAATCGCGGTATCGCGCACGTCGCGACCGAAAGGTCCTGCCTGGTCGAGCGAGGAGGCGAAAGCCACGATGCCCCAGCGCGAGCAGCGCCCGTAGGTCGGTTTGATGCCGACGATGCCGGTGAGCGCGGCGGGCTGTCGGATCGAGCCGCCAGTGTCGGTGCCGGTCGCCCCGGCGCAGAGGTGCGCCGCGAGGGCCGCCGCCGAGCCGCCCGACGAGCCGCCCGGCACGAGGTCGCGATCATCTCCCTTGGCGCGCCAGGGATTGACCACGCCGCCGTAGTAGCTCGTCTCGTTCGACGAGCCCATTGCGAACTCGTCCATGTTGAACTTGCCGAGCATGACGGCGCCGGCTTCCCAGAGATTGCGGGTGACGGTCGATTCGTAGTGGGGTTTGAAACCGTCGAGGATGTGACTGGCGGCCTGCGTGTGCACGCCCCTGGTCGCAAAGAGGTCCTTGATGCCGAGCGGAATGCCTTCGAGCGGGCGCGCGCCCTTGCCGGCCTTTTTCAGCCGCTCATCGCTCTTGCCCGCCATCGACAGGGCGAGGTCCGCCGTCACCTCGATGAAGGCGTTGAGCTTGGGGTTGGCGACCTCGATCGCGCCGAGGTAGGCCTCGGTCAACTCGCGCGCGGAGATCGACCGCGCCTTCAGCCGGTCGCGCGCCTCGGCGAGCGTCAGTCCGGTCAACTCCGTCGCTTTGCTCAACTCGACCTCTCCCCGCACCCGCCCGGTGCGCCTTCAATCGATCGGCGCGTGCCAGCCATCCCGGCACGCGCCAGCCGCGTGTTCGAGTGCCACGATCCGGCGTCAGTTGTCCGCCAGCAGGCGCTTGCATTCGTAGATGATCTCGCCCGACGCTTCCGGCTCGTCCGGCACGTCGATGCGCATCTGGAACTCGTCGATCAGCGTGAACTCGAGATCGGTCCCCGGTTCCGGATCGTCACCACCCGACTGGCAGACGGAGCTGACGCGCCAGCTTTCGCCCTTCGTCACCTCGACGACGTTCGTGAACGTGCAGGAGGCTTCCCAGCCGTACCAGCCGTGCGCATCGTAGAAGTCGGGGGCCGTATAGAGGTTCCAGCGTTCGCGCGGGAGCAGTTCGTGCACCACACAGTCCTTTGCCGTTGCCCACGCGCTCTTGAAGAACGTGGCGGGCCCTTCGGCAGCCGCGGCAGTCGCCACGCCCGCTCCCACCGAGAGGGCGCCGACCAGCGCGAGCACACCGCTCTTTCGTGCATATACCAAGGGGCGCATGACCGCCGGAAATCTCAACTTCTCGACCATCCCTATCGGATCTCCAAAAGAGCCAATGTCCAACCACGTCGGATCCGGACGCCGGATCACTCCACCACTTTCGGTACTGCGAAGAAATGACCTTCCTTGAGCGGCGCATTGGCGACGACATCGTCCGGATAGCCGCCATCGTCCACGACATCCTCGCGGCGGCGCATCGCTCGCTGCCCCACGCGCGTCATCGGCTCGACGCCGGTGGTGTCGACCTCGCCGAGTTGTTCGACCCAGCTCAGGATGCCCGAAAGCTCGCCGACCAGCGCGTCCGCCTCCTCGTCGCTGACACGCAGGCGAGCGAGTCTCGCGATATGGTGCACCGTGTCACGGTCGATCTTCATGACCCACTCCTCGGGCTCCCCGAACGGCGGGGCATCGTAAGGCACGCCGGTTCCGTTGCCCGGTCGCTCCAGGTTCTGATACCGGTAGCCGGGGCGCCGCGCAACGGTCGGCGCCGGGCCATGACGGGAGGCGGACGATGGCGGAATTGAAGGCTGCGAATCAGCGCTTTGCAGAACGCGCGCGGGCAGCCGGCCTCGGCGTCGACGTGATCTGCTTCGAGGTTTCGAGCCGGACGGCGCAGGAAGCGGCGGCGGCCTGCGGGTGCGATGTCGGACAGATCGTGAAGTCGCTCGTCTTTCGCGGTGCGCGCTCGGGGGATGCGCTGCTGCTGCTGGTTTCGGGTGCGAACCGGGTCGACCAGGACGGCGTGGCGGCGGCGATCGGCGAAGCGCTCGAGCGGCCCGACGCCGATTTCGTTCGAGCGGTGACGGGATATGCCATCGGCGGCATCCCGCCGCTCGGCCACGATCAGGCGATCCGGACCTATGTCGATCGCGACCTCGTCGCCTTCGATCGGGTCTGGGCGGCGGCCGGCACGCCGAATGCGGTCTTCGAGGTCGCCCCGGCCGCGCTCATCGAAGCGGCCGGCGCAAGCGTCATCACCGTCACCTGATCGCACCCGCCAGAGCGGCGCGTCCGATCCACCGAAGGCTAGCGCTTTGCCAGTAGCGCGCCGAGGATGTCGGAGTGGTCGTCCGTCCAGGCTGCCTCGGGCGAACCGGGTGGGAGTGCCTCGGCACCGTCGAGCGCCTCGAGACGGGCAATCGTTGCCGGATCACGTGCTGCCATCACCACCACCGAGGTCACGGCGTCCATGCTGCCAGCCGGCATACGCCCCTCGAAAAGCACGCCTTCGACGCCCTGTCCCGCATAGTGTGCAAGCACTGAGGCCAGGACCGGGCGCAGATTGAGATGCCGGTTCGAAATGTGCAGCGCGAGCACACCCGTGGGCGCCAGCTTGGCGAGGTAGAGCTCGAACGCCTCGACGGTCAGAAGGTGCACCGGGATCGAGTCCGACGAGAAGGCATCGACCACCAGAAGGTCGAGACCAGCATCCGCCTCGCCGGCAACCGTCAAGCGGGCATCGCCGAGCACGATGTCGGCATCGGGCCGGCAGTGCGACAGGAACCGGAAGCGTGCAGGATCGCGCGCGATCGCTGCCACCACGGGGTCTATCTCGTAGAACCGCCAGGCCTCCTCGCGCCGCGCATAACAGGCCAGCGAACCGGCACCGAGGCCGATCACCGCGAATTCGCCCGACCGGCCGGCGCCGGACGCGATCTCACGCGCCGCGCCGATCGCCGCGGCCATCGGCCCCGCGGCATGGTAGTAGGTCGCCGGAACCGGCACGGCGGTCGGCTTGCCGGCTTCGTCCAGGATCCGCTCGGCCCCGTGCACCGTCGTGCCGTGGAACAGCAGGCGCAGCTTGCCGTCCTCGGATAGCATCACGCGGTGCACTCCGAAGAACGAGCGCTCGACCTCGCCGCGCGTCGTGTTCGACGGCAGGAAGGCTATCGCGACCGCCATCAGCACGCCTGCCGCGAGCTGGCGCGACGGATGGCGCCAGAGCGCGATCATCGCGAGGCCCAGCGTCAAGCCGGCGGCAAAGCGCAGGCCGAGGAGCTTTTTCGCGCCGGTTGCCTCCGCGATGAGCCCCAGAGCGAGGAGCGCGAGGGCCGCCAACGCCACGAGCAGCACGAGGCGCCTCGCCTCGCCGCCCGGCGCGAGTGCCGTCCGCAGTCCAGCGAGCGAGCCGACGATGCCAGGACGGCAGGCAAGGCCGAGCACCAGGAGCAACGGGTATTCGAAGACGGTGTCGAAAACCTGCGGGGCAACGAGCGCGGCAAAGACCCCACCGAGGACGCCACCGAACGACATCCAGAGATAGAAATCGGTCAATTGGCCGACGGCCGGTCGCCGCTCGTAGAGAACGCGGTGGGCAACGAGTGTCGTGACGAGGAATGCGGCAAGCCCGACGCTGGCACCGAGCACCCAACCGCCCGTCCGACCACCGGAAAGGGCAAAGAGTTCGATCGCCACCAGCACCGGCTGCGCGAGAACGAGCCAGCGCATCGGCACGAGGGGCGTCTCGCGAAAGACGATGACGAAGGTCGCCAGGAAAAGCGCCAGCGGGATCACCCAGAGGAACGGCGCCGAGGCGATATCGGTGGTGAGGTGGGTGGTGAAGGCGACCAGCAGCCCCGAGGGAACGAAGGCGAGCGCGATCCAGGCCACGATCCGGGACGGCGCGACGGCTGGCGCGACCTCGAAACGCGAGCGCAGCGCCGCCGCCCGCGGGCCGGGTGCGGCCTGCCCGCCGGCCGCCAGAACGACGCTGAGGTAAATCAGCGCGCCGAGCGCGACGAAACCAAAGGTCCAGGCGAGGCTCTGGGCGGAGAGCCCGATGACAGGCTCGACGAGGAAAGGATAGGCGAGCAGGGAGGCCATGCTGCCGAGATTGCTCGCGCCATAGAGGAAATAGGGGTCGGCGGCGTCGGGGTGCCCGGAGCGCGCGAACCAGGATTGGAGCAGCGGCGCGTTGGCGGAAACCGCAAAGAACGGCAGGCCGACGGCGGTGGCAAAGAGCCCGATCACCCAGAAATAGGCGTTTCCGGCAGGCGGTGCGGCGAAAGCGGCCGGGATCGCGATCGGCAGCGCGAGGAAGGCAAAGGCCATCACCGAGAGATGCACGAGGGCGGCATGGCGGGGCTCGAAATGGCGATTGAGGGCGTGCGCATAGAGGTAGCCGGCGAGCAGCATCGCCTGGAAGAAGCACATCGCGATGGCCCAGACCGAGGGCGAGCCGCCAAGCTTGGGCAGGACCATCTTGGCGAACATCGGCTGCACGGAAAAGAGCAGGCTCGCCGAGAGGAAAAGGGTGAATGCGAAGGTTGCAAGGAGTGCCCGCTCCCGACCCACGCCGGAGAGCTCACGCCCCGCACCGAGCACCGCCGTCAGTCGCATCACACCCTCCGAACCACGCCGAACCGGCCGGAACCCTAGGGGCAAGTGCTTGAATTATCGTGAATGATTTGTGGATGAAGCGGACGGAGCCGGCCGCTCAGAGAGCGGCCCCCATGCCACCGTCGATGGCAATGCCGGTGCCGGTGACGAAGCGGGCGGCGTCGGATGCAAGGAAGGCCACGGCATCGGCGACATCGTCCGGCGTCCCGAAGCGGCGCAGCGGCGTCTGGCGCAGGAGCGCATCGGCGAGCAGCGGGTTCTTCAGGAAGCGCTCGGTCAGCCGCGTTTCGATGAAGCCTGGAGCGACGTAGTTCACCCGGATGCCGAAGGCGGCATATTCGACGGCGAGCGCACGGGTGAGCGCGGAGACCGCCCCCTTGGTCGCGGCATAACCCGCGAGTTGGCGCGTCGCACGCGAGGCCATGATCGAGGAGAGATTGACGATCGCGGCATTGCCTCCCCCGGCGGCCGCCTTGCGCAGGAGGGGAAAGGCGTCGCGCGAGAGGCGCACGAGCCCGTCGAGGTTGGTCGCGCGGATGCGTTCCCAATCGGCGTCCGCCATGTGGCGGAAGTCGCCGCGTACGTTGAGACCCGCGTTGTTGACGAGGATGTCGAGGCGGCCGTGGCCGGCTTCGATAGCGGCAAGGAGGGAGGCCAAATCCCCGGCCCGGGTGACGTCGGCGGCATGCGGCTCGGCCTCTCCGCCCGATGCCGATATCCCGGCCGCCGTGCGCTCGCCCGCCCCGGCGTCGACATCGCTGACGACGATGCGGGCGCCGAGGTCGGCGAGCCGGCGGGCGATGGCGGCACCGATACCCGCGCCCGCGCCCGTGACCAGCGCCACGCGCCCCGCCAGACTGCCTGCAGCAAACGTCATCGCGCCATTCCCTCCCGCGTCAACTGGCCGGCGGCTGCCAGCGGGTGCGCATGGTGACGAGTTCCTCGGCGGCGGTCGGATGCACCGCCATGGTGGCATCGAATTCGGCCTTGGTCGCGCCCATTCGAACCGCGATGCCGACGAGTTGCGCCATCTCTCCGGCGTCCGGGCCCAGGATGTGACAGCCGAGCACGCGGTCGCTCACGGGATCGACGATCAGTTTCATCAGCATTTTTTCATTGCGACCGGAGAGCGTGTGCTTCATCGGCCGGAAGCTCGACTTGTAGATGTGTACGTCGCCGTGGCGGCGGCGGGCCTCGGCCTCGGTGAGCCCGACGGTGCCGAGTTCGGGATGGGAGAAGACGGCGGTCGGGATGCAATCGTAGTCGACCTTCACGTCCTTGCCGCCGAATTGGGTGTCCGCGAAGGCGTGACCCTCGCGGATCGCCACGGGCGTCAGGTTGACGCGATCGGTGACGTCGCCGACGGCGAAGATGCTCGGCACGCTGGTGCGTGAATATTCATCGACCTTGATCGCGCCGCCGGGGCCGCGCTCGACCCCGACCAACTCGAGGCCGAGGCCCTCGCTCGCCGGTCGCCGGCCGATCGCCATCATCACCCGCCCCGCCGTGAGCTGTTCGCCGTTCGAGAGCGTGCACTCGAGGTCCCGGCCCCGGCGCTCGATGGCCTCGAAGACCGTGCCGCAGAGGACGCGAATGCCCTTCTTCTCGTACTCCTCGTGCAGCGCGCGGCGCAGGTCGTCGTCGAAGCCACGCAGGATCTCCTCGCCCCGATAGAGCAGCGTCGTGCGGGCGCCGAGGCCGTGGAAGATGCCGGCGAACTCGACCGCGATATAGCCTCCACCCGCAACGATCACGCTCTCGGGAAAGGTCTCCATGTGGAAGACCTCGTTGGAAGTGATGGTGTGCTCGACGCCGGGCAGGCCCTGGTGGACATTGGGCAATCCTCCGGTCGCGATGAGGATGCGGCCGGCCGTGACCGTCGCGTCCCGCGCCAGGAGGCGGACGGAGTTCGGGCTCTCGACGATCGCCCGGCTCTCGAAGAGTTCAACGCCGACCGCCTCGAGGTTGCGGCGGTAAATGTGCTCGAGGCGCGCGATCTCACGGTCCTTGTTGTCCCGAAGTCGCGCCCAGTCGAAGCGCCGCTCGCCCACGTCCCAGCCGAAACCGGCAGCGTCCTCGAAGGCCTCCGAGAACTGGCTCGCGTAGACGAAGAGCTTCTTGGGCACGCAGCCGCGGATGACACAGGTCCCACCGAAGCGATATTCCTCCGCGATGCCGACGCGCGCGCCGTAGCCTGCGGCGATGCGCGCGGCCCTGACCCCGCCGGAGCCGCCGCCGATGACGAAGAGATCGTAGTCGTGCTCGCTCCTGGCCATGACAATCCTCTCCATGATCGAAATGCGGCGGGACCGGTCCCGGGCGCGGCGCTATCGCGCGGCCGATTGGCGCGGCTCAGGCCGGATCGTCGAAGGGCGGCGCGGTCAGGACCTCGATGCCGTTCGGGCCGGCAATGACGGCGTTGTCGGCAAGGCCTAGGAAAAGGCCGTGCTCGATCACGCCCGGGATCATGCGCAGGGCATCGTCGAGCGCCTCGGGCTCGGGGATTCGCTTGAAGTGGCAGTCGAGAATGAGGTTACCCTGATCGGTGATGTAGAGCTCGCCGGTCGGCGTGCGCCGGTAGACCACCTCGCCGTGACAATCGGCGTCGGCGGCGAGCCCCTCCACCATGGCCCGCGTCGCACCGCAGGCAAAGCGCACGATCTCGACGGGGAGGGGAAAGCGGCCGAGCGTGGCGACGCGCTTCGACCAGTCGGCGATGACGATCATGCGCTGCGAGGCGACCGCGACGATCTTTTCCCGCAGCAGCGCGCCACCGCCGCCCTTGATGAGGCGCAACTCGCCATCGATCTCGTCGGTGCCGTCGATGGTGAGGTCGAGGAAGGTATCCTCGTCGAGCGTGGTCAACGGGATCGACAGCTCGCGGGCGCGCCGCTCCGTGCGCTCGGAGGTCGGCACCCCGACGATATCGAGACCGGCCCGCACCCGCTCGCCGAGCGCCACCAGAAGGTGCTCGACGGTGGAGCCCGTGCCGAGGCCGATGCGCATGCCGGATTCGACGTAGTCCAGCGAGCGTTCCGCCGCCGCCTTCTTCCAGGCCTCGAGATCCGCCACGGCGATTTCCTCCGTCGTTCGGGGGTGACCGGTATCGCCGGGCGGCGGAGCCGGTCGCACCGGCAATGCCGCCGCCCGGCGCGAACCTCAGGCGCCGATGCCGCCCATGAGCATGTACTTGATCTCCACGAACTCCTCGATGCCGTGGTGCGAACCCTCGCGGCCGAGGCCGGACTCCTTGACGCCGCCGAACGGCACCGCCTCGCTCGAGATGATGCCCTCGTTGATACCGATTATTCCGTACTCGAGCGCCTCGGCGACACGCCAGACGCGGCCGATATCGCGGGAGTAGAAATACGCGGCGAGGCCGAATTCGGTATCGTTGGCCATGCGGATCACATCGGCCTCGCTCTCGAAGCGAAACAGCGGGGCGACCGGCCCGAACGTCTCCTCGCGCGCGACCTTCATCTCACTGGTGACGCCCGTCAGCACCGTCGGCTGGAAGAACGAGCCTCCGAGCGCGTGGCGCTTGCCGCCGGTCAGCACCTTCGCACCCTTGCCGAGAGCGTCGGAAATATGTTCCTCGACCTTGTCGACGGCAGCGGTGTTGATGAGCGGCCCGGTGGTGACGCCCGCTTCGCTGCCCGGGCCGACCTTCAGCTTCTCGACGGCGGCGGCGAGCTTCTTTGCAAAGGCGTCGTAGACACCGGCCTGGACGTAGAGCCGGTTGGCGCAAACGCAGGTCTGGCCGGCGTTGCGGTACTTGGAAGCCATCGCCCCCTCGACCGCCTTGTCGAGGTCGGCATCGTCGAAGACGATGAACGGGGCGTTGCCGCCGAGTTCCATGCCGACCTTCTTGACGGTCTTGGCGCACTGCTCGATCAGCACCTTGCCGATCTCGGTGGAGCCGGTGAACGTCAACATGCGCACGACCGGGTTTTCGGTCAGTTCCTTGCCGATGACGCTCGCGCGGCCGGTGACGATGTTGAGCACGCCTTTCGGGATACCGGCCTTCTCGGCGAGGGCGGCGAGGGCGAGCGCGGTCAACGGTGTCTCGGAGGCCGGCTTGCAGACCATGGTGCAGCCGACCGCCAGCGCGGGGCCCGCCTTCCTGGTGATCATCGCGGCTGGGAAGTTCCACGGCGTGATCGCGGCGACGACGCCGACCGGCTGCTTGATGCAGACGACGCGCGTGCCCTGCTTGAACTGCGGGATCGTCTCGCCGTAGACGCGCTTGGCCTCCTCGGCGAAGAACTCGATGAAGGAGGCCGCATAGATCACCTCGCCGCGCGCTTCGGCGAGCGGTTTGCCCTGCTCGGCGGTCATGATCGCGGCGAGTTCGTCGGCGTGCTCGATCTGCAGTTCGTACCAGCGCCTCAGCAGCGCAGCACGCTCCTTGGCGAGCAGACCCGACCAGGCGGGAAGGGCGCGCTCGGCCGCCGCGACGGCGGCGCGCGTCTCCTCCGTGCCGAGCACCGGAACGCGGGCGACGACGCTGCCATCGGCCGGGTTGGTCACGGCCAGACTCGGCTCGCCGACCCAGGCCCCGTCGATATAGCACTGCTCGCGAACGAGGCTCTTTACGCGCTGGTCCATGGCGACCTCCTGTCGAAGCTGTTGCGGCCCGTCGATGGCGTGGCCGGGTGGCATTGAAACGGATTGCTGGCGCCGGCGGCGCCACGTGACGTCTCTCTAGGCGGACGGACCGCCGCTGACAAGGAAGCCAGACCGCTACACTTGGCGATCGGTCGGGCGCCGGGTGGCAGCCATGGAGTGGTCCCGCCCGGCCACGGCCGCGACGGCGCGAGCGCCGAAATGGGCGAGAGCGGATGACAGCGGCGCGCAAACGCCTTAGACCTTGTCGGGCTCGCTGGGCGGTTGGGGGTGACGGCAAGATGCGGCATCTCACCTTCGCATTCGATCTCGACGGCACGCTGGTGGACACCGCGCCGGACCTCGCGCGCGCGACCAACCATGCGCTCGAGCAGGCCGGCCTTTCGCCGGTGGAACTCGAAGTGATCCTGCCGTCGGTGAGCCTGGGGGCGGCCGCAATGATCGAGACGGCGATGCGGCATCTGGGGCGCGAGCCCAAACCGGAGGAAGCCGGCGCGCTGCTCGATGCGTTCCTGCGATATTACGAGGCCAACATCGCGGTGGACAGCCGGCCCTACCCCGGCGCCGCGATCGTGCTGGAAAGGCTCGTCGATCTCGGGGCCCGGGTAACCATCTGCACGAACAAGCGCGAGCACCTCTCGCGCAAGCTGCTGCATGCGCTCGACCTCGCGCGGCACTGCCACGCCATCGTCGGACGGGACACCCTGCCCATCTGCAAACCGGACCCGGGCCACCTCATCGGCGCGATCATCCTGGCGGACGGAAACCCGAACCGGGCGATCATGATCGGCGACAGCGACGTCGACGTGCGCACCGCCCAGAAGGCGGGCATTCCCGTAATCGGCGTCAGCTTCGGCTACAGCCCGGAGCCGATCGCGAGCTACGGACCCGACGCGGTGATCGCCGGCTATGGCGAACTGGAGGGCGCGGTACAGACTCTCGCCGCCCGACTTTAGCGCCCGGGGATCGCGTCGGAGCGGTGGCGAGGTCGGCGCCACTGCCACTCCGGCGGCGGGCCAAGCAACCGCATATTCGTCACAATTTCGCGACCATGGCGTCGGATAAGCCGGCGAGACAGGCGAATCGCGGATGCGACCCCGGCCCCCGGGGCGCGCACGCCGAGTGAAGGAGAGATCGTCATGAAGACTGTTCTGGCCACGGCCCTTTTCGGGTTCCTCGTCTCGGGCGGGCTGGCGACGGCCGCCGAACTGCCGACGAGCACCGGCGAGTGCGCCACGCTGGTTTCGACCATCGAAGTGGCGCTCGAGGGCAAGACCCTCTCGGAGGCCGATGCGACGAAGGCCGAGGAGCTGATGCTGGCGCTCGACAAGGCCTGCGCGGACAGTGATTTCGCAAAGGCACAGGAAACGGCCAACCAGCTGGAGCAGATGGGAAGCTGATCGCCTCGCGCGGTCGATGCCCTCTCGGCACGGGGCCGGAGGATGGCGGGCGGCGGGCCATTGCGGACGCCGCCCGAAGCGCACTACATGAGGCAGGGAGCGCCGTGGGTCGGCGCCGGCGCGCGAGACGCGCAGTCCACCTGAAGCAATGGCGGAGGCTCGCCCAGGCATGGTCGACAAACAGCTCGACGCAACCGGCCTCATCTGCCCGCTACCGATCCTCAAGGCGAAGAAGGCGATGGCGGACGTACCGATCGAGGGATTGCTCGAGGTTCTGGCAACCGACCCGGGCGCGACCGACGATTTCGATGCCTTTTGCCGCGCGACGGGGCATCGTATGGTCGAACAGGGCCTCGACGATGGAGTCTACCGCTTCGTGATCCAGCGCACGCGTTGACCGGCGGATGGCGCGGGAACGAAGGCGGCTCGCGCGAGCGCGGGTTCGAACCGGCCGCTCACCTAGAACGAGCGAAAGCAGGAGGGGGACATGGGCACGCCAGCGTCGAGCGACCGGCTTTCGAGCCACGGCTGCCACACGAGGCGCACCGCAGGCCGTGCTTCGGGCATGTTGGCGGCCGCGATCCTGGCGACAGGTTGCCTCACGGGACAGGCGCTGGCGCATCCGCACGTCTGGGTCACCGTCCAGAGCGAAGTCATGCGCGATGATGCCGGCACGTTCACAGGGCTCCGCCATCGCTGGTCGTTCGATGAACTCTATACCTCGTTCGCGATCGCCGGCCTCGATGCGGACGGCGACGGCACCTATACCCGCGAGGAGCTGCACGAACTCTCGAAGATCAACGTCGATGCGCTGCTCGGCTTCAACTACTTCACGTTCGCACGAGCCGGCACGCTCGACCTCGAACTGACGACACCGACCGAATACCATTCGGAGTTGCAGGGCGAACGACTGGTGCTGATCTTCGATCTGCCGTTCAAGGCGCCGGTCGAGGTTGCCCCGGAAGCCTTCGCTTATCAGGTCTACGATCCAACCTATTACATCTCCTTCGAGCTGGCCGAGGCGAGCGGCGTGTTGATGAGTGCGGCCGATCCGGGCAAGTGCGCCCCAACCGTCGCCGAACCGGCGGACGATACGGAGACGACGCTGTCGAGCCTGGGCGAGAGCGACTATGCCGAGTTGTCGAGTTCAGGCGGGTTCGGATCGCGTTACGTTCCGACGGTGCACGTGCGCTGTGGCAGCTGATCGAGGCGCGGGGAGAGGAACCTTGGTCGCACGGTTCATTTGTGTCATCTCCCTGCTCGCCACGGTCTGGCTGTCCTTTTGGACCGTGCCGGCTGACGCCGCGAGCATCGGGGCTCCTGGCGTCGCGGTCGCGCAGAACCAGACGACCGATCCCGCGGCCACGACACCCCCCGGCGGCCAATCCCGCCCGCCGAGCGCATTCGCTCCGCGCCAGGCAATAACGGCCGGCCGTGAACCGCCGGGCGCCGCCAGCGGCGGCTTCACTGGAATGTTCGACGGGCTCTGGCGCGATGTCCGGCAGTTGCAGGCGCGGCTGCACCGCGATCTCGCCGGCGCCGTGCGACGGCTGAAAACGGACAACCTCTTCGTCGCGGTGTTCGGCCTCGTTTCGCTGAGTTTCGTCTACGGCGTCGTGCATGCGCTCGGGCCCGGCCACGGCAAGATGATCATCACCTCCTATGCCGTCGCCAACGAGCGAACGGCGCGGCGGGGCGCGCTCGTCGCGGTGCTCGCAGGGCTCTTTCAGGCACTCAGCGCCATCCTGCTCGTCACCGTCATGTTGCTGGTGCTGCGATGCGCGGGGCTGGATATGCGCGAGACCGCCGGTTGGCTGGAGACGGCGAGCTACGCGCTGGTCGCCGTGCTCGGGCTCTGGCTCCTCTGGAGCGCGCTCGCGCGTATCGCGCGGCGGCCGGCCGTGGCGCCGCACGGCGCGCACGGTCATGGGCACGACCACGCGCACCACCATCACGCCCACGGCAACGACCACCATCACCACGACCACGACGCGAGCGGGGCCTGCTGCGGCCACCAGCACCTGCCGGGGCCGGCGATGGTCGAGGAAGCCTGGTCCTGGCGGCGGGCCCTGGCCCTGGCGCTCAGCGTCGGCATTCGGCCGTGCAGCGGCGCAATCATCGTGCTGGTGTTCGCGATCGCACAGGGGCTCTTTTGGGCGGGCGTCGCCGCTACTTTCGCCATGTCGGTCGGCACGGCCCTCACGGTCGCCATCCTCACCGTCCTCGCCGTCGGCGGTCGCGATCTCACGGCACGCATTGCCGGGGGGCGCTCGAGCCGGGGCGCCCGGCTGGTCGGCGATGTGGCGGCGGTACTCGGCTCGCTGGCGATCGTGGTGCTCGGGGGGCTGCTGTTCGCCGGTTCGCTGGCGGGGCCCACACCGTTCTGAGCGGCGCCCCGACGCGGATCGCCCTTGCGCGCGGACAGGCGATTGGCGATAGGGAGACTTGCGGTCGTACGAGCCACGGACCGGCATCTGCGAGCCCGCGAGGACCGTCCCCCTTCCTCCTCAACCGGATCCGATCATGAATCTCGAGCGCCCCTACCTGCTCTTTCTCGGCGACATCCAGGACCACCTTTCGGCCAAGACGGCTGCGGGCATCCTGCAATGGCGGCCCGATCAATGCGTCGGCCAGATGCGTCTCGAGGGCTGCAAAATCGACCTCGGCATCAAGGACATGACGGCGCGGGAGGCGGCCGCGAGCGGTGCGCGCACTCTGGTGATCGGGGTGGCGAACGCGGGCGGCAGGCTGCCGGACGCCTGGGCGGCGGCGATCGTTTCGGCCCTCGAGGCGGGGCTGGACGTCGCCAACGCGCTGCATCGCCGGCTCGCCAGCGTGCCGGGGCTCGCGGAGGCGGCGGCGCGCCACGGGCGGCGCCTCGTCGAGGTGCGCGAGCCCGACGCGAACCTGCCGATCGGCAACGGCAAGAAGCGCAGCGGCAAGCGCGTGCTGGCGGTCGGCACGGACTGCTCGGTCGGCAAGATGTACACGACCCTCGCGATCGAAAAGGAGATGCGGGCACGCGGCATGGCGGCGGACTTCCGCGCCACGGGTCAGACCGGCATCCTCATCGTCGGCTCCGGCGTGCCACTCGATGCCGTCGTCGCCGATTTCATCCCCGGCGCGATCGAGGCCATCACGCCGGACGCGGCCGCCGATCATTGGGACGTGATCGAGGGCCAGGGCTCACTTTTCCATCCCTCGTTCGCGGGCGTCACGATCGGCCTCATCCACGGCTCGCAGCCCGACGCCCTCGTGATGTGCCACGAGCCGACCCGGCCGCACATGCGCGGCCTGCCGCACTATCAGTTGCCCGACCTCGCTACCTGCATCCAGCGCAACGAGGAGGCGGCGCGACTGACCAACCCCGGCGTTCGCACCGTCGGGCTCTCGATCAACACCAGCCACATTGAGAAGGCGGCGGCCCGCGACTACCTCGCCCGCCTCGAGGACAGCTTCCAGTTGCCGGCGGTCGACCCGATCGCGACCGGTGTCGGACCGCTCGTCGATCGGCTGGCCGCGATCTGAGGCCGTCGACATCATCGGTTGCCTAGGGCGCCGGCTAGGGCACGGTTGGCGGGGCGTCGGGGGCGGTGTAACAACGGGTCACGTGCCCGATCGAGGAGGCCCAGGCATGAGCATCGAGCCGAGCGTTCGCCGCATCACCGCGCCGGAGATCGCGGCCCGCAAGGGTGGCGAGCCGATCGTCTCGCTCACGGCCTATCACGCGCATACGGCACGCCTTGCCGATAAATACTGTGATTTCCTATTGGTCGGCGACAGCCTCGGCATGGTGATGCACGGCTATGAAACGACCGTTCCCGTGCCGCTCGAGCTGATGATCATGCACGGGAGGGCGGTGGTGCGCGGCGCGCGTCGGGCGCTCGTCGTCGTCGACATGCCATTCGGCACCTACGAGGAGAGTCCCCCCGTCGCCTTTCGCAACGCCGCCCGCGTCATGAAGGAAACCGACTGCGGCGCCGTCAAGCTGGAGGGTGGCCAGCGCATGGCCGAGACGATCCGCTACCTCGTCGACCGCGGCATCCCGGTGATGGCGCACATCGGGCTGACGCCGCAGTCGATCAACGTGATCGGCGGCTTCAAGACACAAGGGCGCACCCGCGACCAGTGGCAGGCGATCGAGGAGGACGCCAAGGCGGTTTCCGAGGCCGGCGCCTTCGCGGTGGTGCTCGAGGCGATGGCCGAGCCGCTCGCGGCGCGCATCACCGAGGCCATCCCCATTCCAACCATCGGGATCGGTGCCTCGGCGGCCTGTGACGGCCAGATCCTGGTGATGGAGGACATGCTCGGGTTGAGCCCGCGGGTGCCGAAATTCGTCAAGATGTTCGGTGCGATCGGTACGGCGATCGAAGGGGCGATCGCCGAGTATGCCGGGGAGGTGAGAGCCAGATCGTTTCCCGCCGTCGATCATACGTACGCGGTGATCGAACCGGCGAACGAGGGGGCTTCCAAGGGCAAGCGTGGCAAACCGCGTAGTTGAGCCGTGGCGTCGGCTGGTTCGCCGAGCGCTCTGGTGACGAGCCGCCCGCAAGGCTCTATAGAGCGGGGTCGAGAGGAATGGCGGGCGGCGATTCGGCCGCGAGCCGCCGTGTTCGTCGTGGCCTGAGCAAAGCCGGGCTTACGGCGCGGATAGATGGAGCTGCCGCTGGCGCGGCAGGATGGAACGAGATGGTCGAAGGCGACGTTTTCCGCGAGGTCGAAGAGGATCTGCGGCGCGAGCGAATCAAGGCGCTCTGGGACCGCTACGGCGGGTATGTGCTGATCGGCGCGCTCGCCATCATCCTCCTGGTCGGCGGTAAGCAGGCGTACGACTACTGGACGCGCGAGCAGGCGCGGGCGGCGGGCCTCGCCTATGCCGAGGCCGGCCAGCTGATCGACGAGGGCAAGGCGGAGGAGGGCACGGCCGCACTCGAGCGCATCGCCGCCGGTTCGGGTGGGTATGCGGCCCTCGCCAAGCTGAGACTCGCCGCACTCAAGGCCAAGGAGGGCGCCGGCGCCGAGGCGATCGCCCTCTACGACGAAATCACGAAGGCAGGGGCGGGAGATCAGGCCATCCGCACGATGGCGCGGTTCAGGGCCGCGATGCTCAGCCTCGAGGCGAACGACTTTACGGGGGTCAAGAATCGGCTCACCCCTCTGTTGGATGCATCGAACCCGTGGCGGCACAGCGCTCGCGAGCTGGTGGCGATGGCCGAGTACAAGGCCGGCGATCGGGAAACCGCCGAAGGTCACTTTCAGGAGATTCTCGGCGACGTCGAGACCCCTGATGGCTTGCGGCGAAGGGCCCAGACGATGCTCGAGCTGATCGTCAGGCTCGACGCGAAGTCGCCCGAAAGTGGCGCTACGGGATCGAGTGGCTCGGCCGGAGCGACGGCACCGGCCAGCCAGGGGAACTGAACGGGCGCTGGTTTGCGGCGGCAGCGTCCTCGAAGCAACGCCCGTGACCATGCCGGAGGCACGTCGGTTCGTGCCTCCCGGGGCGCGAACCGGGGGAATTCGAAGAGCCATGCGCGCGCGATCGATCCTCTATCCGCTGGCAGCGACCTTGGCGGCGCTGGTGTTGTCCGGCTGCTCCGGCGGCGGCCTCGCTCTGCCGAGCCTCGGCGACCTCAACCCATTCGCCGAAACGGAAGAGCGGTTGCCAGGTGAGCGCATCGCCGTGCTGGGCCGCCAGGAGGGACTGCCCGGTGAGCTGGCGGTGGCTGCCGGTCCAGTTTCACTTCCGCCGGAGACAAGCAATGCGGAATGGAGCCAACCGGGCGGTGTACCGAGCAATGCGCCCGGTCATCTCGCACTGGCATCGGCCCTGCAAACCGCCTGGACGGCCGATGCCGGATCGGGCTCCTCCAAGGATGGCCGGCTGACGGTCAGCCCGATCATCTTCGGTGGCCGCATTTTCACCATGGATACCGAAGCCCAGGTCTCGGCCTTCTCGGCGAGCGGCGGCTCGCGGCAATGGCGCGTCTCGCTGGTGCCCGAGCACGAGGACGAAGAGAGTGGCTATGGCGGGGGCCTCGCGGCGACCGACGGCCGGCTGGTCGCGGCGACCGGTTTCGGCGTCTTCGTCGGTCTCGACCCATCCAACGGCGCCAAACTCTGGGAGACGCCGGTCGGCGTGCCGATCCGATCCTCGCCAACGGCCGCCAACGGTCGCGTCTTCGCGGTGGCGATCGACGGGCGGTTCTTCTGCATCGACGCGGCGACCGGTGCGATCGTCTGGCGCTCGCGTGGGCTTCCGCAGGACGGCAGCATGCTGTCCAATGTCAGTCCGGCCGTCGATGGTGATCTCGTGGTCGCCCCCTTCCCGTCCGGGGAGGTCGTGGCGGTGCGCTCCGATACCGGCGAGCCCATTTGGAGCGACAGCCTCGCACGGGCGCGCTCCCACTCCTCGCTCGCGGCGCTGAGCGATCCGGCGCGCCCGGTGGTCGACGGCGGCACGGTGTTCGCGGTCGGTCATGCGGGCCGCATGATCGCAACGGAGGCGCGCTCCGGCGCCCGTCTGTGGTCGCAGAACGTGCGCGGAACTCAGACGCCCTGGGTGGCCGGTGACGCCGTCTACGTCGTCGATGTCACGGGCAAGCTGCTGTCGTTGTCGCGCAAGGATGGCACCCTCAGGTGGGCCACGGCACTGCCCGAGGGCGGCACGTGGACCGGGCCCGTGCTCGCGGGCGGACGGCTCTGGCTCGCCTCCTCCAGCGGCAATCTTGCGAGCGTCGATGCCACGACCGGCAAGGTCACGGCCACCCGAAATCTCGACCATCCCGTGTTCATCGCGCCCATCGTCGCGCAGGGCCAGCTCTACGTGCTGACCGACAAGGCACGCCTCATCGCGCTGCGCTGATGGCGCCGCGGCCGCAGGCCAGGGTAGTCACGATGATGAAAACTGGATCAAATTCCAGGCGTTGAATTTCACGCCAGGCACGGCATTGTCGTGTATGATGCGGAAAATCCAGCAATCATCGGGGTCCAACGCGTGACAGTCTTGTGTTGTGGGGGGCGTTCGGCAAGGGCGGGAACCAGAGGCTCCGGCCCGGGCATCCTCGGTGACTGGTCGGCGGTTGTCGCCATCGTGGCGCTCGCGGCGTTTTCCCATGCGTTCCTTGCAAGCTCGTCAGCCCTGGCGCAGGGCCGGGCCTCGGCGGTCGTCGTGGAGCGGGCCGAGCCGCGCCAGGTGGTGGACACGCGGTCGGTGATCGGCCAACTCGTCGCGCCGACCGAGGCGGCCGTCGCGGTGCGTGCGCCCGGCATCGTCAAGCAGGTGCTGTTCGAAATCGGCGACCAGGTGACGCAGGGCCAGGAACTCGTTCGGCTCGACGACGCCCTCATCCGGCTGGAGCGCGATCAGGCGGCCGCCGCCCTCGTCGTCGCCAAGGCGGGTGTCGCCGTGGCCGAAGCCAAACTGCGCTTGTCGCGCCAATCGTTCGAGCGTCAGGCGCGGCTCAAGGGCTCGACCGCCTTCTCGAAGGGGCGTTTCGAAGACCTCGAGCAGGAGGCGGCGCAGGCCGCGAGTGAACTCGCCGAGGCTCAGGCGCGTGTGACGAGCGCCAGCGCGGCACTCGCGCGGGCCGATTATCTCGTCGAGCACGCCAGCATCCGCGCGCCGTTCGCCGGCGTGGTGGTCGCGCGTCAGGCGCAGCCCGGGGCCTATGTGACGGTCGGCAGCGCGGTCGCGACGCTCATGGATCTCGAGCACATGGAGATCGCAGCGGATGTACCGGCCGCTCTGGTGGCGGGCCTCTCGCCGGGCCAGCAGGTGACCGCGCGCCTCGAGGCAGGGCTCGATGTCGCGGCCCGCGTGCGCGCGATCGTGCCGGTGCAGAACGCGGCCACGCAGACCATCGCGGTGCGTTTCGTGGCCGACCTCTCCAAGCTCGATCCGACCCGGATCATCTCCGGGCGCTCGATCACGCTCGCTGTGCCGGCGAGCGAGGAGCGCATCGCGCTGACCGTTCCAAAGGACGCTCTCGTGCAGGGGCGGAACGGCTGGACGGTTTTCGCCGTCATCGACGGAAAAGCCATGGCACGCCCGGTCTCGCTCGGCGACGCGGTCGGCGAACGCATCGAGGTGCGTGATGGTGTGGCGGCCGGAGATCTGCTGGTCGTGCGGGGCAACGAGCGGTTGCGGGACGGCCAGGCGGTGACCGCCGAGACGACGCCCGAGCCGGCAGCGGGTAGCAGCGAGGGCGGCCAACCGCTCGCAGGGCAAGCGCCGGCGGGCGGCGCGGCGGTGTCGGCCGTTCCACCACCGCCAACGGCCAAGCGCGAAGGATCGTAAAGGCGTGGATCTGATCCGGGCATCGATCGAGCGCCCCGTCGCGGTGCTCTCCGTGGTGCTGATGGCGGTCCTTTTCGGGCTGCTGGCGCTGACGCGCATCCCGATCCAGCTCACACCGGACGTTCGCAAGCCGGTCATCGAGGTAACGACGCTGTGGGGTGGGGCGGCCCCGGCCGAGGTCGAGCGCGAACTGATCAACAAGCAGGAGGATGAGCTGCGGGGCCTCGAGGGCCTCGAGGAGATGTCCTCGCGGGCCCAGACGGGTCGCGGCCAGGTGACGCTCGAGTTCGCGATCGGCACCAACATGGACCGGGCGCTGCTGCTCGTGGCCAACCAGCTCAACCGGGTGAGTTCCTATCCCGAAGAGGCGGACCGGCCAACCTTCAAGACCTCGGGCGCGGAAGACAATCCGATCGCCTGGATGGTGCTCAAGCGCCAGCCGGGCAACACCACGCCGATCGGTGAATTCGGCGATTTCGTCAACGACACCGTCAAGGAGCGGTTCGAGCGTGTCGAGGGGATCGCGCTGGTCCACGTCTACGGCGGCGTGGAACGCGAGTTGCAGATCGTCGTCGATCCCGAACGCCTCGCCCGCTACCGCCTCACGATTCCCGATCTGCTGGGTCGCCTGAGGAGGGAGAACATCTCGCTCTCGGCCGGCGACATCAACGAGGGAAAGCGCCGCTACGTTGTGCGCGCGGAGGGCGAGCTCAACACGGTCGATGCGGTCTCGGCGATCGTGGTGCGCAGCGGCGCCGATGAAGTCGAGAACGGCGGCGGGGGGACGGGAACAGGCGGGCGCATCGGACGCGTCTACCTCAAGGACGTCGCAACGGTCGCATTCGGGTACAAGGAGGCGAGCGCGCATATCCGCTACCGCGGCGAGCCGGCGATCGTCGTGAGCGCGGTGCGCGACACGGGAGCGAACGTCATCGAGACGATGGCGGGCCTGCGCGAAGCGATCGCGGAATTGCGCGATGGGGCCTTGAAGCGACGGGGTCTCTCCATCGATCAAGTCTACGACGAGACGATCTACATCGACAGCGCCATCGATCTCGTGCTGCAGAACATCTGGATCGGGGGCGCGCTGGCGGCCATGGTTCTGCTCCTCTTCCTGCGCTCGCCACGCGCGACGCTGGTCGTCTCGCTCGCCATTCCGGTTTCGATCGTCGCCACGTTCGTTGCCATGGCGGCGCTCGGGCGAACGCTCAACGTCATCTCGCTGGCCGGCATCGCATTCGCGGTCGGCATGGTGGTTGATGCGGCGATCGTCGTCCTCGAGAACATCTTCCGGCTGCGCGAACAGGGCCTTTCGCCGGCCCGGGCCGCCTACGAGGGTGCCCGCCAGGTGTGGGGAGCGATCCTCGTCTCGGCGCTCACCACCGTCATGGTTTTCATCCCCATTCTCGTCATGGAACTGGAGGCGGGTCAGCTCTTTCGCGATATCGCGGTGGCCATCTCCGTTTCCGTCATGCTGTCACTGGTGGTTGCGATCACGGTCGTTCCGGCGCTCTCGAGCCGCCTCCTCACGCGCTCGGTGACGGACGGCAGCGGCAGGCGGCTGCCAGGTATCGACGCGGCCGGAAGCGGTTTTTCGGCTCTGGTGCGCAAGTACGCGCGCTCGTCGGTGCGCAATCGCGTACTCGGAGCGGCGAGCGTCCTGGCCATCACGGGGATCGCGATCCTCGGATCCTGGCTGTTCCTGCCGAAATTGGAATACCTGCCGGATGGAAACCGCAACCTCGTTTTCGGGGTGATCATTCCGCCGCCGGGCTACAATCTCGAGACGACGCGCCAGATCGCCGAGCGGGTGGAGGCGGTGGCACGGCCACTCTGGGAGCGCGAGGAGACGGGCAATCCCGAAGACCCTCCGGCTATGGAAAATTTCTTCTTCGTGGCGTCGCGCGGAAATACCTTCCTCGGCGGATCGGCCAAGGACCCCGCCCGGGTGCGCGATCTCATCCCCGTCCTTTCGGCCCCGGTGTTCACGGAGCCCGGCACGTTCGGCTTCATCAGCCAGCGCTCGCTCTTCGGGCGAGGCATCGGGGGCGGTCGGGCTGTCGAGATAAACATCTCCGGCAACGAACTCGAGGACATCCTCGACGTCGCCCAGCGCGCGGCCGCCATCATCGGGGAGGTGCTGCCGCGCGAGCAGGGCCACCAGCTGCGACCGCGACCAGGGCTCGAACTCGGGGCTCCCGAACTCAGGGTGCAGCCGGACCGCGTCCGCCTCGCCGATGCCGGGGTCGATGCAGCAACCCTGGCGCTGACGCTCGATGCCTACAACGACGGCGTGCGGGTGGCTGAGGTGACGGTCGGCGCGGAGCGGATCGACCTGACGCTGATGGGCGCCGAAACGCTCGGGTCGCAATTGCGCACGCAGGACATCGGCGCCTTTCCCGTGGTCACGCCCGGCGGGCGCATCGTGCCGCTCGCGGCACTCGCCGACATCTCGCTCACGGCGGGTCCCGTCGAAATCCGCCACCGCGAGCGGCTGCGCACGATCACGCTCGAGGTGCGACCGTCGCAGAGCCTGCCGCTCGAGACGGCACTCGCCATCATCGAACGGGACGTGGTCGACCGGCTCGAGGCGGAAGGCATGCCGACAGGCGTCCGGCTCGGCCTTTCGGGTGCCGCCGATCGGCTCAACGAAACGTGGGATGCAATCCAGATCAACCTGCTGCTCGCCCTCGTCATCGTCTATCTGGTCATGGCGGTGCTGTTCGAGAGTTTCGTGCTGCCGCTCGTCATCATGATATCAGTGCCGGTTGCGGGCGCCGGTGGTGTGGCGGGCCTGGCGCTGGTCAATGTTTTCCATCCCCAGTCGCTCGACATGCTGACCCTGCTCGGCTTCGTCATCCTCATCGGCATCGTCGTCAACAACGCCATCCTGCTGGTGCACCAGTCGCTTTACCACATCGGTTCCGACGGCATGGCGGTCAACGACGCGATCCTCGAGGCGACGCGCAACCGCATCCGGCCGATCTTCATGAGCACGCTCACCAGCGTCTTCGGCATGCTGCCGCTGGTGGTCTTTCCGGGCGCCGGATCGGAACTCTATCGCGGGCTCGGGTCCGTGGTGGTCGGCGGGCTCTCGCTCTCGGCGATACTGACGCTGCTGCTGGTGCCGCCGCTGCTGCGCCTGACGCTCAGCGTCACGGCCGTTGACGCGGCGGCGCGCCCTGCCGAATAAGGAGCACGCATCCAGTGTGCATTGGCAGCCGGCCGGGGCGGGCCGCCAATGCCTCGAACCGGGAACCCCTGCATGACCCAGTACCCCACGACGCCACTCGTTGCGGGCTTGCCGGCGACCGTTCCGTTCGTCGGCCCAGAAACCCAGGAGCGCCAGCGAGGCCGCCCGTTCCGAGCCCGGATCGGTGCCAACGAGAGCGTTTTCGGTCCCTCGCCGAAGGCCATCCAGGCCATGGCCGAGGCGGCCAGGAACGTCTGGATGTACGGCGATCCCGAAGTGCACGAACTGCGCGAGGCGATCGCCCGCCACCACGGCGTCGGGCAAGCCAACATCATGGTGGGCGAGGGCATCGACGGGCTGTTCGGCTACACTGTGCGCATGCTGGTCGAGCCAGGCGTCAAGGTGGCGACCTCGCTCGGGGCCTATCCGACCTTCAACTTCCATGTCGCCGGCTTCGGCGGGCAGCTGGTGACCACGCCCTACGTCGGCGATCGCGAAGACCCGGGGGCACTGCTCGATCTCACCCGCCGTGAAGGAGCACGTGTCCTCTTTCTCGCGAACCCCGACAATCCGATGGGGACGTGGTCGACCGCGGCAACGGTCGGCGAGCTGATCGCGGGCGTGCCCGAGGGGAGCATCCTCTGCCTCGATGAAGCCTACGGCGAGTTCGCACCCGAAGGCACGCTGCCGAAGATCGACGTCGACAACCCGCGTGTGCTGCGCTTTCGCACGTTTTCCAAGGCGCACGGGCTCGCCGGCCTCAGAGTCGGCTACGTCATCGGCGAGGCGGGACTGATCAACCAGTACAATAAAATCCGCAACCACTTCGGAGTTGGGCGCATCGCCCAGGCGGGCGCGATGGCGGCGCTCGCCGACCAAGCCCACCTCGGGCGCGTCGTCGCGGACGTGGCGAAGGCCCGCCGGCGGATCGCCGAGATCGCGGCGGCCAACGGGCTCGCCAGTCTGCCCTCGGCAACAAACTTCGTCGCCGTGGACTGCGGGCGGAACGGGGATTTCGCCCGCGCCGTGCTGAAGGGGCTGATCACGCGCGATGTGTTCGTGCGCATGCCGGGGGTGGCGCCGCTCGACCGCTGCATCAGGGTGAGCGCGGGAACACCCGCCCAACTCGAGCTCCTCGCGGAGGCCCTGCCGCAGGCGCTCGCCGAGGCAACGCGCAGCGTCGCCTGAGCAAGACGGCCTACGGGTCAGGCACCCGGTCGGCGACCCGCCGCAAAGCCTTCCAGTCGTTCGATCAGCTCGAGTGGTACGGCAACGCCATGGGTCGCCGCACACGCGCGGTGGGCTAGGCGGCTCGCCCCAGGCAAGCGGGAGCCGGGTTCGGCCGTCATTTCAGCGAGCTGGCCGGTGACGCGTTCGGCAAAGCTCGCGCCGAGACGCGTTGCGGGCGCAAAGCGTTCCGGATCGATGGCGAGGATGAACTGGCCAACGCCGGGGGGCGGGCCCTCGTTCGTCGTGAAGCCGGAGGCCTGATACGAAAAATGCGGGCCTGCGATGCCGCCGGCGAGCAGATCGACAAGCAGCGCCAGCATCGCACCCTTGGCGCCGCCCGCCGGTGCCATGCTGCCACCATCGACGACGGCGTGCGGATCGGTCGTCGGCTGGCCCTCGGCGTCCAGTCCCCAGCCGATCGGGATCGGCTTTCCGCCTGCCGCCGCCTCGCGC
The DNA here is from genome assembly GCA_016125495.1 of Hyphomicrobiales bacterium. Taxonomy (NCBI): domain Bacteria; kingdom Pseudomonadati; phylum Pseudomonadota; class Alphaproteobacteria; order Hyphomicrobiales; species Hyphomicrobiales bacterium. The sequence continues at coordinate 87,953 of WGLQ01000023.1, forward strand.
ACGCGCACGAAGGCGACCTGGCTCGTCGCCTGGTCGACGACGAGCGGCGGGCCATCCGAACGTGGCGCGGCAAATGCGATCGGATTGGTGCCGAAAAAGCGGCGCTTACCGCCGTGGGCGGCCATCAGGGGCGAAGAATTGGCGAACGCGAGGGCCACGAGGCCGGCTTCGGCAAGCGGCTCGACGAACCAGGCAACGACGCCGGCCGACGTGCTGTCGACGATCGAAAGTCCTGCGATGCCGGTCGTGCGCGTCATGGCGATGAAGCGCGGCAGGGCATGTTCGAAAGCGGCGTGGGAAAAACCGTTGCCCGCGTCCACCTGCAGCGAGGCGGGGGCGAGTTCCTCGAGCCGGGGTCGGGCCGTACCGTCGAGCTTGCCGCAGACGAGATGCTCGCAATAGATCGGGAGATAGCCGAGCCCGACGTTGCGGATGCCATCGGCTTCGGCATCGCGGATGGAGCGGGCGCCGGGGTCGGCCTGATGGGGTTCGGCGCCGGCTCCGGACAAGGCGCGATAAGAAAGGTCGTAGACCTCGTCGAGGGTCAGGGTGCGATCCTCGTTCATCCGGCTCCTCCTCGCCTTCGGCGCCGCCCCGCATGATCCGAGCCGTTCGCGCCCCACGTCCGATGAGCCGTTCTAGGCCCGCTCCTGGACCGGATGCAATCGGTCTGGAACTGCGTGGCGACCGACCGTCGCACTTGACCGCACTGTTTCCCGCCGTCTCACCGCCGCGCCGCGGAGACGCCTTCGTCGACGATGTCCGAGACGAGGCGGTGGAGGGGCGAGGTCCAGTCGGCGACTTGCGCACGAGCGGCCGGTTCGAGTTGCGGGCAAATGACCTGGTCGATGAAGGCCGCCCGCACCGCGTGCCAGGGATTGTTGTGCAGGTCGCCGATGTATTCGCTCGCCGGGTCGCGCGCCAAACGCCGGGCGTGCTGCGAGGTGATGGCCTTTGCCTTGGCGAGGCTGGCGGCAAAGCGGCGCCGGTAGCGCATGCGCGCGGTGACGGCGGGGATGGAGCGGATCGCCGGCACGACCGCGAGGGCGAGGATGATCACGACGATTGCGAGCACGGAGCCGGCGACGATGATGGCGGTCGTCGAGAGGACCTCCCACGGCCGCTTCCAGGCAGCTGCCGCCAGCAGCCCGAGGAAAACGGCGATCGCGATCCGGTCCTTCATCCTGGTGCCTCGCCCGAGCTGTCCGCCGTGATCGACGATGGGTGCCTCCCCTGATCCGGCGGCCGAGTGTCCACCATGCCGAGGCAAATTGACAACTGGGCAGGCAAATGCCTTCGATGCGCGGGCGTGAGGCGAAGGGCGTCAAGGAGGCGACATGCGCGAGGACTTGATCTCGATCGCGGGCGATACGCCCGGCGTGACCTGGAGCCTCAGGGTGCTGCGCTTTTCGGGGCGCGAACCCGACGCCGTGCCGCGTGTCTACCTTCAAGGGGCACTCCATGCCGACGAATTGCCGGGCACTGTCGCGCTCCATGCGCTCGCCCCACTCTTGCGCCGGGCCGAGGCCGAGGGACGGCTCGTCGGCGACGTCGTGATGGTGCCCGCGGCGAACCCGATCGGCACGGCGCAGTGGCTGCACACCCGCAACGAGGGGCGCTTCGAAGCCGGCTCCATGCGCAATTTCAATCGCGGGCACCTACTGATCGATGCGGCCGGATCGCGTGCGAGCGCACTCGCCATGGAGCGCGCCGAGGATGGATCGAGGCCGGCGGTCGAGCGGCTGAAGGCGCGGTTGCTCGCGGAAGCGCTCGCGGCCGACATCGTGCTCGATCTGCACTGCGACTCCGAAGGGCTCCCTTACGTCTATCTGCACGCCTCGCTCTGGCCGGGCGCGCGCGATCTCGCGGTGGCGATCGGCGCGCGGGCGGTGTTGCTCTGGTCCGACGACAGCGATGCCGCCTTCGAGGAGGCGGCGCTGCATCCGCACCTCTATGCCCAGGCGGCCGGGCTCGAGGTCAGCGGCCGGCACCCCGTCCTCAGCTCGACGGTGGAGTACCGGGGCCAGGGCGATGTTTCGCCGGAACTCGCGCAGAGCGACGCCGCGGGTCTCATGGCGTTCCTCGAGGCACGCGGCGTCGTCGTGCCCGACCGATCGAAGGGCGCGGCGCGGGCGCTGGAATTCGATGGTCCCGTGGTGCCACTCGCGAACGTCGAGATGATGCCGGCCCCGGTCGGCGGGGCCATCCTCTATCACGTGGAACCCGGCGACCGGGTCCTTGCTGGCGACGCGCTCGCCACGATAATCACGGCGCCGGGCACGGAGAAGGGCGAGCACGTGGTGCGCGCGCCGCAGGACGGCTTCATCCTCACCCGACGCATGCACCGCCACACGCGGCGGGGCGACGACCTCCTCAAGCTGCTCGCTTCCGGCAAGAGCGCCACGAGCCGGCCGGGCGCGCTCGAAGTCTGATATCGCGGTGGCGAGGCACTCGTGCCCTGTGGCCGCAGTTGACGGCGCTCAGGGAATGGACAAGGTTGGAAGCGCAGTTGGAAATGGGGCACCATCAAGAGCAAGAACACGGGCCGATCCGGCTTGTCGTTTAAAGGGAGATCAGAATGAAGTTGACGTTCGCCAAGGCGGCGCTGGCTGCGGTCGCCGGCCTTTCCATGAGCGCCGCGGCGCTGGCAGCAGACCTCAAGATCTGTGTCGAGGGTGCCTATCCGCCCTTCTCGGAAACCACCGCCGACGGCAGCATGGTGGGCTTCGACATCGACATCACGAACGCACTCTGCAGCCAGATGGGCAAGAGCTGCGAGCTATTGAAGACGGACTGGGATGGCATCATCGCCGCGCTCGTCGAGAAGAAGTGCGACGCAATCATCGCCTCGATGTCGATCACCGAGGAGCGCCGTCAGCGCATCGACTTCACGAAGAAATACTACAACACGCCGGCCCGCTTCATCGGCAAGGCCGACGCAGGCCTCACGGACACCGCCGATGGCCTCAAGGGCAAGGTCGTCGGCGTGCAGCGCGGCACCATTCACCAGGACTTCATGGAGGGCGAGTTCCCGAACGTCGAGCTGAAGCTCTACGGTACACAGGACGAGGTCTATCTCGACCTGCAGGCGGGCCGCATCGACGCCGCCATGGCCGATAGCGTCGCCATGGACACCGGCTTCCTGCAGACCGACAATGGCAAGGGCTTCGCCTTCTTCGGCGGCAGCTACTCCATTGCCAAGTACCACGGCGAAGGCGCTGGCATCGGCGTTCGCAAGGAGGACACGGCGCTGCGGGACGCGCTGAATGCCGCCATCGAGGCGATCCGCGCCTCCGGCCAATACGACCAGCTGCAGAAGAAATACTTCGCCTACGACATCTACGGCGGCTGAACGCCCAGGGGCTCGCGGCACCGCCGCGGGCCCAGCACCCGAGTCGTCGTGGCCTCGTGCCGCGCGCTGCTCAACCGCGGGCGGGAGGTGACACGCCAGGATGGAAAAGCTGATCGCCTATACGCCGTTCCTCCTCAAGGGCGCGCTGATCACGTTCCTGCTGGCCCTGGCGTCACTCGCACTCGCCACATTCCTCGGAGCCATCGGTGCCTGGGGCAAGCTCAGCCGCTCGATGATCGCCAATGCCATCGCCTGGGCCTACACCACGCTGGTGCGTGGTATCCCCGACCTCGTGCTCATGCTGCTCATCTACTACGGGGGCCAGCGCATGCTGAATCAGGCCGCGCTGGCCGCCGGCTACGACGGACTGAGCATCAGCCCGTTCCTTGCCGGAACCGTCACCATCGGGTTCATTTTCGGAGCCTACCTCACCGAGACGTTCCGCGGCGCCTACATGTCCGTTCCCAAGGGCCAGAGCGAAGCCGCGCAAAGCCTCGGGTTGCACCGGTACCAGACACTGATCCTCGTTACGCTGCCGCAGCTGCTGCGCCACGCATTGCCGGGCTACGGCAACGTCTGGCTGGTGCTGGTCAAGTCCACGGCGATCGTCTCGGTCATCGGGCTCGAGGATGTCGTCGGGATCGCGGACAAAGCGGCCAAATCGACACGCGAACCTTTCCTTTTCTTCCTCGCGGTGATTGCGGTTTTCCTCGCGATCACGGCGGCGTCGTCGGCACTGCTGCGCTATCTCGAGCGGCGCTACAGCCCGGAGACCAGTGCCATCGCGCGCACCGCTAATGCCGATCCGACAACGACGGGCGCACTGGTGGCGAGCAGATGAGGGGGACCGTGCAATGAGCCTGGTTTGCGGACGGCCGCCGCGTTCGGCCCCTGATCCGTTCTTTGCCGACTGGCCCGACGGCGGCATCGCGCTCGCGTTCAAGCACTGGAGCATATTCGCGCATGGCGTCTGCACCACGGCCGAGCTGACATTCTTTTCCCTCGCGCTCGGAATCTGCATCGCCGTGCCGTGCGCGCTCGTACTGGCGCGCCGCACGCCAGTCGTCTTCCGCTTCGTGTCGGCCTACGTCTATATTTTCCGCGGCTCGCCGCTGCTGGTGCAGGCCTATCTCATCTACTACGGCCTCAGCCAATTCGTTTTCGTGCGCGAGAGCTTCCTTTGGCCGTTCCTTCGCGAAGCCTACTGGTGCGCGCTGCTCGCCTTCACGCTCAACACCGGCGCCTACACGAGCGAGCTCTTGCGCGGTGCGCTCGCGGCCGCGCCCAAGGGCGAGGGCGAGGCCGCCAAGGCGCTTGGCCTTTCGAGGCGCCAGATCACATGGCTCGTCGAATTACCCTCCGCGTTCCGCCGCGCCCTGCCGCAATACGGCAACGAGATCATTTTCATGCTGCACGGCTCGGTGGTGGCGAGCGTGATCACGATCCAGGACATCCTCGGCGTCGGGCGCACGGTCAATGCCAAGTATTACGTCGCCTACGAAGGCTTCCTGACGGCCGCCGTGCTCTACATGGCGCTGACGTTCCTCATCGTGCTCATCTTTCGCGGGATCGAGGGGCGGCTGCTGCGGCACATCTTCGTGCGCCAGAGCATGGACAAGCAGAAGGCCCGGCCGGCCTGAGGCCTGCGGCGTCTTCCGAGCGCGCCGGATCGTTCGCCCCGCTGGCTCAGAACCCGAGAAGGGCGGGCAAGTCGACGATGCCATCGATGATCGCGTCGGCGTCCCGGGCGAGCGTCTCGCGCGTGCCTGTTCCGGTCAGCACGCCAACGGTGAGAGCGACCCCGGCGGCCCGCCCCATCAAGAGGTCGTGCCGGTTGTCGCCGACCACCGCGATCCGCCGGGGCGATACGCCGATCTCCTTGCAGAAGGCATGCACCATGCCCGGGCCGGGCTTGACGCCGAAGCCGCTGTCATAGCCGCAGCCGAACGCGATGTGGTGCGAGATACCAAGGAGGGTGGCGGTGTCGCGCACGCCGCGCGCGTTGTCGTTGGAGGCGATGCCGAGTACGAGGCCGGCCCGCGAAAGGTGTTCGAGCGTCGCCGAGAGCTGCTCGACGGGAACCGACTGCGCCACCGAAGCCGAAAAGAGCGCATCGATCGCCGTGACCAGCGCCGACTCGCGCACGGGGCTGCCCGCCGCAACGAAGGCAGCGGCAATCTCGGCGGTGTTGCCGGCGGCGAGCAGGCTGTCGGGCCGCGCCCGGCCGCTTTCGGGATCGACACCGCCGGCCTCGAGAAGCCGCATGGCGAGAGCCTCGTTGCCCTCGGCCGCAAGACGGGCGGCACGGGCGTTCACCGGTCCCCAGGTGAGATGGTAGTCGACGAGCGTTCCGTCCTTGTCGAAGAGGATGGCATCGAGGTCCGGCAGGCCCACTGGCAACGACGTCATGAGGCACTCCCTGCTGTCGCGGCCCGGTCATTCACTGGTCGATTGCCTGCCGGCACACTCGAAGCCGGCGGCGCCCATCGCAGGCGTGGCGTGAGACACCGACCGCCAGTCTAGTGATAGCGCGCGCGCCAGCCGATGTGGCTCAGTTGCAGGCGGTCGAGGCGGCGCACCTGGATGCGCACGAAGCGGCGCAGTTCGCGGCCAGGACACCCCCCAACGCGCTTGGAGCGGTGCCGGCGATGCTGGAGCATGCTCGAACGCTGGCGGCGTACTTCGACCCGGTGGCGGCGCGCCGCTCTCGTCGCAAGCCGCACGACCTCAGTGCGGCGTGTTGAATGGACAGCTTGCCGGCTCGACTTACGACGGGCGCGATGCGCCGCGGCACGATGTCGAACCTGACGCTTTGCGACCGGGGCGCGGCGCGTGGCGAGGTTGCTGGCACCGGTTGCAGGTTCCGGGCTTGCGTGCGCGTGGCGCGGCAGGCGGCGCACCGGCATGGGAGTGACGGCTGCGGCACTGTCGTCGCCGGCAATGGCACCTGATGTCGAGGCGCTGCCAGGAGCCGTTGCGGCGCTCCCTTCATTGGTTTGCAGCGCGGCCAAGCGACGTTGCGCCAGCGCATCGCGGCCGCCAGCCGGCAGGCGCTCGGGCAGGGTCGGGGCGAAGGCCACCGACCGCGAGCGCTGCTCGGCGATGGCCAGCCCAGCGTCGGTGTGCCTCACCTCTATGGCATGACCACCGAGCCCGAGGGGTCGGTCGAGGGCGCGTTCGAGACGCCAATTGCCGGCATCCGAGGCGACAGTGCTTGCGACTTGCGCGCCGTTGACGAACACGTCGAGGCGTGCCCCGGGCACCGCCCGGCCGCTCGCCGAGACGTTGGCGCGGCCGTCCGCTCCCGCCTCGATCCGCGCGTCAGCGATGGAAAGCGCGTTGGCCGACGGGTGCGCTGCGTCGCGCGCAGCGTTGGACCGGGGCAGCGCTCCATCGCCCTCGGGCGCACGCGTCGAGGTGCCCTGCTGCGCCGCCTCGATGGCTGCCAGTCGCTCACGCTCGACCTGGCGCTCGATCTCGCGGAGCGTCTCGTTGGCGAATTCGGCGGCATCCCTGGCGGCGTCCTCACCGAGGCGCGGGGTGGTCCCGGTTGTATCGACGGTCGCGCCGGCGTCGTCCGGGGTCCGCTCGCGGCCAGCGGTCGCCGACTCGACCGTCGATGCCGTCCCAGAGCCGGCCGTTTCGGTCCGATCCGGCGCGGATCGACCGAGGTCGAGCACCGCGGTCTCCGTCGTGGACGGCATGGCCGTTCCCGCGTCGGACGGGACCGCCTCTGATCCGGTCGCAAGAGTGCCCGCGGATTTGGACGTGTCGTCTCCTTCCTGATCGAAGCGGCGCCACAAGTCGGCGACGCGCCGGCCGGTCTCGGAAGCGAGGTCGGCGGCCCGGCTCAGAATGCCGGTCGGATCCTGACGCGTGTCCTCGCCGCCCGGAAATTCTATCCGCTGCGGGGCGGCGTCATCGGCCCCAGCAGGGCCAGCCGTGCCAACGCCGGTGGCGCTCCCGCCGACCAGCCCTTCCGCTTCGGCGAGTCGCGCGCCGGGGACCGTGGCGAGCGTACCTTCGGCGGCACCGGCCTGCGAAGGCGCACCGTCCGCGACCTCGACCCCGGTCGTCCCGCCGGCCGGCACCTCGTCCGCGCCTGGAGCGGCGACAGCGCCTTCGGATCCGGTTTTCGGGCTGGCGCCCGTTTCGAACTGCTGGAGGACCTCGGTGAAGCGTCGGTTCGCCTCGCGGGCGATTTCCTCTGCGCGTTCGAAGGATCTGGGCGTCGGCTGAGGCAATCCGGCGTCCACGGCGCCCGTCGACGTCGGCTCTTGCGGCAAGGGGGCCGCCACCACCGTCCCGTCCGAACCGACCGTGGGGCCGGTGACCGATGGCAACGCACCTTCGGTCGCATCGGCCGCCGTTCCTTCGGCATTGGTCGCCGTTTCGAGCGAACCGGGCGCGCGAACCGACTGCGACGCGGCATCCGCCCCCTCGGGGACCGGACTTGCAATCGGGCCCGGCGAAGGCCACCTCGTTGGAGCCTCCGAAAGGGGGGCGACCGGTTCGCTGCGAGCAAGCCGCTCGATCGTCTCCAGCGGACGGGGTGGCGTCGAGGGGGCACCGTGCCCAGCCCCATCGACCATCTCACCAGCCGGGGCGGACGCGACCGGTGTGCGGAACGACAATACGGGCGGCAAACCGGTGACGTCGGTCGCGGTGCGCGCCCCGTCTGCCGAAGCGCCACCGGCAAGACCCGAGTCGAGCCCGGCAAGGGAAGTCGCCGGCCGCTCGCCCTGCGAGGTCGGGGCCGACTGCCAGGAATGCATCGCGTAGGCGCCGCCCAGCAGCGCCAATAGCATCGAGGCCAGAACTGTGAGAAACCGCGACCCGCTCATTGTCCCTTCCGATGGTCAAGGTGCGAACACGAAGCCAGCCTGATAACAGCTCACCGAGCCGAGGCATAGCGCACAGACAAGCACACCCCCGGCTAATTCCGAGACTTAGGGCGAGGTGCCGAGGCCCGCTGCTGGCGACGGCGGCCCGGCACTCCGCCCGAGGATAACCACAAAGGTGCGGAACGCTCCTCTATGATCAAGATTTGTGTTTACTGCGGCTCGGGGCTCGGAAGAGCGCCGACCTATCGCAAGGCCGCCATCCAGCTCGGACGCGCCCTCGCCGAAAACGGCATCGGGCTCGTCTACGGTGGCGGAAGCCTCGGCCTGATGGGCGAGGTGGCGCGCAGCGTGCTCGAGCACGGCGGGCACGTCACTGGCATCATTCCAGGATTCCTCACCGAGCACGAGAAGATGCTCAAGGATGTCCAGGAGTTGATCGTCACCGAGGACATGCACGAGCGCAAGAAGCTGATGTTCGAGCGTTCGGACGCCTTCGTGGCCCTGCCCGGTGGCATCGGCACGCTGGAGGAACTCGTCGAGCAACTGACGTGGGGTCAGCTCGGACGCCACAGCAAGCCGGTTGTCCTGGCCAACATCGGGGGATTCTGGAATCCGCTCATCGAGCTTTTCCAGCACATGCGCGCGGAGAACTTCATACGCCCGGAGATGGAGATCAGATATTTTCTCGTTTCTCGCATAACGGAAGTCGTACCGGTGGCGATGCGCGAGATCGCCAAGACGCCGGCGCTCCCGGCGGACGAGGAGGTGAGCGAGCGCATGTAGTCGCGTGCGGCACAACCGAGCCTCGGTGCCGACGCGCGACCCGGATCACTTCCTGCCGTCTGGCACCGATTTTGAAATCCAATCATGGACTTATGGGTGCCTCCACCAACTCCGGCATTTTGCTCTCGATCGCGCCGCGACGGAATGCAAATGCCAGAACCGGACCACAAGCCGCCAATCGCGTTGCCAGCGCGCGCGCCATCTCCTATTTCAATGGGATGCGACCGTTCGGGCACTCGGCCGGCGGAACGCGGATGCAACGGGGATGAGCAGGAACGCGGCCGATGGACATGCACCTGGACCCTGAGCGCCAGCGCGCCCACCGCAAGCGCAACTTCATACACACGATCGTCATCATCGCCGCCATGAGCCTGCTGGTCGGCCTCTCTGCATTTCTCCTGTTCGGCTGGCAGGGTGTCGTCGTCGCGCTCCTCGCCGTTCCGGTCGTGCTGATGCTGGCACCGCGCCTGCCGTCGCAAGTGATCATGCAGCTCTATGGCGCCCGCCCGATCTCGGGGCCGACGGGCGAGCAACTGCGCGCGATCCTGACGGAACTCGCCCAGCGCGCGGAGCTGACGGCAGTGCCCCGCCTCTATGCGGTGCCGAGCGCGACGCTCAATGCATTCGCCACGGGGCCGCGCAACGCTCCCGCCATCGCGCTCACCGAGGGACTGCTGCGCAAGCTCTCGATGCGCGAGATCGTCGGCGTGCTCGCGCACGAGATGAGCCACATCAGAAACAACGATCTGCTGCTCATGGGGCTCGCCGACATCATGAGCCGGATCACGCAGATGATGTCGTTCGCGGCCGTCGCGCTCCTCGTCTGGCACCTGCCGACGATCCTGTTCAGTGACGAGCGGGTGCCTTGGCTCGCGATCCTCCTGCTCTATTTCGCTCCGACCATCGCCAGCCTGCTGCAGCTCGCTCTGTCACGGGCGCGCGAGTACGACGCCGACCTCGAGGCGGCGCTTCTCACGGGCGATCCGGTCGGGTTGGCGAGTGCGCTCGAGCGGCTGGAGCGCTATCAGGGTCACTTCTGGGAGGACCTGGTGCCGACCGGCCGGCGCATTCCACAGCCGTCGCTGCTGCGCTCGCATCCGGCGACGGCCGACCGGGTCAACCGGTTGCGCCAGCTCGCCGGGATGCCGTCCGCGCCGCCGATCGTCGTGCGCGACGAGCCGATGATAACGATGGTCGGCTTCGGTCCCGGTCAGATGCGACCACGCTACCGGCTGATGGGACTCGGGCTCTGGTATTGAGGCGCGCGCCGCTGGACTTTCCTGCCCGATCCGCCGGATCGGGCCGTGCCCGGCGACGCGGCAAGCTCAGAGATACCACTGCCATTCGCGCGGATGGATATCGGCCATGAACGAAGCGAATTCTGCCCGCTTCACCGTCGCGTAGGCCTCGATGTAGCGGGATCCGAGGTACTCGGCGAGGACGACCGACCGCTCGAAGGCATCCAGCGCGCTCCAGAGCGTCAAGGGCAGTGTCGGGTCAGCGACGGCCCCGGCATTGCCGGTCGCCTGCGGTGTCGGCTCGAGGTTGTTCGCTAGGCCGTGGTGAACGCCTGCGAGCACAGCGGCCATGACGAGATAGGGATTGGCGTCGGCGCCGCCCGCGCGGTGCTCGATCCGCCGGTTCGCTCCGTCGGACGTCGGGATACGGAACGCCATCGAACGGTTGTTCTCGCCCCAGTCGCGCGTCACGGGGGTGAACTGGTTCGGTGCGAAGCGCCGGAAGGCGTTGAGGTTCGGGGCGAAGATCGCCATGCCCTCGGCCAGCGTCGCCTGCATGCCGGCAATGGCGCTGGCAAGGCGGCGGTTCCCATCCGGTCGCGAGGGATCGAAAATGTTGCGCCCGTCCGCATCGATGACGCTGAGGTGAATTTGCAGACCGCTGCCGGACTGGTCGAGGAAGGGCTTCGACATGAAGGTCGCATCGAACCCCGTCGCGCGCGCCGCCTCCGTCACGGCACGGCGCAACAGCGCGGCGTGGTCGCAGGCGCCGAGCGGATCGGCGACATGGGCAAGGTTGATCTCGAACTGACCGGCGCCGTACTCGCTGATCATCGAGGTCACCGGAATGGCCTGGGCACGCGCCGCAGCCTCGATGGCCGCGAGCGGGGCAGCGAACTCGTCCAGCACGTCGATGCCATAGACCGAGCCGGTCGAGACGCGCTGGCCGGTGCGAGGAGAAACGGGAAGCAGTGGGGCTCCGGCCTCGTCACGGCGCGGATCGATCAGGAAGAATTCCAATTCGACAGCGACCACCGGCTGCAGACCGAGTTCGTCGAAGCGGGCCACGACGCGCTCCAGAATGTGCTGGGGCTCGAACCAGACGGGGCGACGCGTGCCGGGCTCGGTGAGGCGCATCATGCACTGGGCGCGCGCTGGTCCCGCCCACGGCACCGGGCGGAGCGTGCCGGCGACAGGCCAGGCGTCGGCATCGGGATCACCATCGGAAAAGCCATGGCCGAGCGGGTCGGCGGTATTGCCGCGCACGTCGAGCAGGTATGTCGCGGCACAAAGCGCCGAGCCCTTCTCGAAAAAGCCGACGAGGTCCGCGCGTGGCATGCGCTTGCCGATCGCGCGCCCGCACAATTCGATGATGAAGGTGTCGATGTGCGTCACCTCTGGGTGCGCCGCAAGGAAGGCCCGCGCCTCGGCGCCGGGCTGCTCGCTCTGGTGTTCCATCTCCGCTCCGCGCGTTGGAATGATGCCTGCCGCACGATAGCGGGCGCAACGGTGTGGGCAAGCCCGCAGCCGATCACGACACGTGCCAGAGGTCGATGACGGTTGACGCTTGGCGTGCGCTCATGGGATGGCGCACCCCATGCACGCCCGGCCCGGAGGTTGTCCTTCATGAAAACCAACACGCCCCGAACCATCCGCCTCAAGGACTACGCCCCATCGCCCTTCCTGATCGAGACGGTGGATCTGGAGATCGACCTCCATCCGACCGAGACGCGGGTGCGCTCACGGCTCAAGGTCAAGCGCAACCGCAAGGCCGAGCCGGCCGAATGGCTCCATCTCGATGGCGAGGAGTTGGCACTCGAGGCGATCTCGATCAACGGCCGGCCGCTCGGCGAGGGCGGATGGCGCAGCACTCCCGAAGGGCTCAGCATAAAATGTCCCCCCAAGGGAAGCTTCGAGCTGGCGATCACCTCCACGTGCTCACCCGAGACGAACAAGGCGCTCTCGGGTCTCTATCGCTCACGCGGCATCTTCTGCACGCAGTGCGAGGCCGAGGGCTTCCGGCGCATCACCTACTTCATCGACCGGCCGGACGTGCTCTCGGTCTACACGACGCGGATCTCGGCGGACATCGAGCTGGCGCCGGTGCTGCTCGGCAACGGCAATCTGGTGGAGAGCGGCAAGTCCGACGGCGGGCGGCGTCACTATGCGGTCTGGCACGATCCGCATCCCAAGCCCTCCTATCTCTTCGCCATGGTGGGCGGAGACCTTCGCCCGACGACTTCCACCTTCACGACGGCATCGGGCCGCGAGGTGGAGCTGCGCATCTACGTCGAACCCGGCAAGGAGGACCGGTGCGCCTGGGCGATGGACTCACTCAAGCGTTCGATGGCCTGGGACGAACGGCGGTTCGGGAGGGAATACGACCTCGACATCTTCATGATCGTCGCCGTCTCGGACTTCAACATGGGCGCGATGGAGAACAAAGGCCTCAACATCTTCAACGACCAGCTCATCCTGGCCTCGCCCGACACCGCGACGGACATAAACTACGAGCGCATCGAGAGCGTCATCGCGCACGAATACTTCCACAACTGGACGGGCAACCGTATCACCTGCCGCGACTGGTTCCAGCTCTGCCTCAAGGAGGGGCTTACGGTCTACCGCGACCAGGAGTTCTCCGCCGACGAGCGCTCGCGCACGGTTCAGCGCGTGGCGGACGTCAAACACCTCAGGGCACACCAGTTCCCGGAGGACGCCGGCCCCCTCGCACATCCCGTCCGCCCGAGCAAATACATCGAGATCAACAACTTTTATACCGCGACCGTCTACGACAAGGGAGCCGAGGTCTGCCGTATGCTGGAGACCATGGTCGGGCGCGAGGGCTTTCGCAAGGCGATGGACCTTTATTTCCAGCGTCATGACGGGGAGGCCGCGACCGTCGAGCAGTTCATCGCCTGCTTCGAGAGCGCATGCGAAGTCGACCTCGGCCAGTTCATGCTCTGGTACGAACAGGCCGGGACCCCTCAACTCATCGTCAAGACACGGCACGACGCGGCCAAGGCCACCCTCACGCTCGATCTGGAACAGGCGATCGCACCGACGCCCGGCCAGGCGCGCAAGAAGCCCATGCACATCCCGGTTCGTCTCGGCCTCGTCGGAACGGATGGCGCCGACCTGGCGCTGAAGCCGGCGGCGGGCACGGTGATCGCCGGAGACGTCCTGGAGTTCACCCAGCGCCGCCAGAGCTTCACATTCGAGGGACTCGAACTGCGCCCCACGGTTTCGATCCTGCGCGGATTTTCCGCCCCGGTGAACGTGACCCACGATGCGAGCGACGACGATCTCGCCTTCCTGATCGGCCACGACCAGGATCTCTTCAACCGCTGGCAATCAATGCAGACGCTGGCGATGCGCCTCCTCACCGGCCTCATCACGGGCAGCGGCGCGCGCCCGGCCGGAATCGCGCCGCTCTCGGCGGCCGTGCGCAAGACCTTGATGGATGAAAATCTCGAGCCCGCCTACCGCGCCATGTTCGCCGGCCTGCCGAGCGAGGAGGACATCGCCAACCACATCGCGCGCAATGTCGATCCGGGGGTGATCCACGACGTGCGCTCGAAGATGTCGAAGGCGCTCGCCCGCAGCATGGAGAGCGATCTCGCCAAACTGATGAAGCGTCATGCGGTGAAAGGGCCCTACAGCCCGGATGCAGAGAGCGCCGGGCGCCGCGCGCTCGCCAATGGCGCCTTCGGCCTCCTGACCCGGCTCGACGGCGCGGCGGCGAGCGAACTGGCCGCCGGCCACTATGCCAAGGCGCGCAACATGACCGACCGGATGGCGGCGCTCGCGGCGCTGACCCACATGCGCACGCCGGCGCGAAAGGAAGCGCTCGAGGACGCCTACAAGCGCTGGAAGGACGATCACCTGACGATCGACAAATGGTTCGCGCTGCAAGCCGCCTCGAACCTGCCGGGCACGCTCGCGCAGGTCGAGAAGCTGCTGCGCCATCCGCTCTTCAGCATCGAGGCGCCGAACAAGGTGCGCGCCCTGATCGGTACCTTCGCGATGGGCAATCCGGTGAATTTCCATCGACCGGACGGCAAGGGATACGCCTTCCTCGCCGATCAGGTGCTGCGGCTCGACAGTTTCAATCCGCAGATGGCCTCGCGCATGCTCGGGACATTCCGCAGCTGGCGAACGCTCGAGGAAAACCGCGCCAACCTCGCGCAGCGCGAACTGGAGCGCATCCGCGCCCACGACAAGCTTTCGAGCGACGTCTTCGAAATCGTCGGCAAGATACTCGATTGAGCAGGCGACACCGGGACAGGAGTGCGCGACGAGCCGGAGCGGCTCAGTCGCCGTCACCCCGCCAGCTGCCACGGCCCCAGCCGCCATGGCGGCGGCGGTGCTCGCCGCGTCCCATCCATCCCGCGAGCATGCGGGCAACGAGGCGCTTTTCCTGCGGCTGCAATTGCCCGGCGACGCGCACGACGACGGGCAGCATCCGCTCGCGGGCCGCGAGTTCCTTGGCCGTGGCGTCCGCGACGGCGGCACGGATGGCCGCTTCGTCTACGTTCGCAGCCTCGAGGCGGGTGATCGCACCGCGCCAGGCCTCGCGGATCTCGTCACGCATCGGGCGCAGTTCCTGACGGGCCGCGCGGAAGGTCTCGCGCAGCGCGTCGCGGCGCTCACGCGGGATATCGCGAAGCTCGCGCATCGCGGACCAGCCGCCGGGACCGCCGTGGCCACGTACGAAATGACCGGCGACGGCGCCAACGATCAACAAGTTGATCGCCAGCGAGACGATCGCCACCACCCAGAGCCAGCGTCGGCGCGGCGGGGAGGCGGGCGAAGGGGTGCCAGCAGGGCCGTTGTTCTGGTCGCTCATATCAGGTCCTCGCTCTGGCCGACCTCACCGAAGAGGCCGAAGAAATCATCCTCCATGTCGACCACGCTGCCCGCGACCACCACGCCGATCGGCTCGAGGGCGCGTTCGGTGAGGCCGGTCGCGCCGACCGCGAAGCCAGCAACCAGCGAGGCCGCCAGCAGTGCCGCCGCCTGCCACGTTCGCCGCGTGCTCGGGAACTCCCGGCGTTCGCGACCGGGTCGGCGAACATCCTGGCCGGCGCCGACGGGCCGGTCGCGCTGGAGACGGCGCATGGAGAGATCGACGACAGTGCCGCCGATGGCGGCCTCGTTGCCGTCGGCCCGGATGCGCGCGAGCGCACCGGCGACGACCCGGCTGGCGACAGCCTCGTCCGGCTCCGTCGCTTCGCCGGTCGCCAGAAGGTCATCGAACGCGCGGGCCTCGGCCAACAGCCGCTGGGCCTCGGGATCATCCGACAGGAGCGCTTCGAGCGCTTTCGCCTCGCCGGCCGGCCAACGCCCCGCGTCGGCCCCGTAGACGTCGAGCACCCTGACCAGCCGGTCAATTCCATCTCGCCGTGACATCGTCGTGCTCTCCATCGCTCTCACCGGTTCCCTCGAAGGGACCGCAAGGCGTCACTCCCGCTCGTCAAATCAGATCCCGCCAGGCATGCGACAAGCGCTGCTTCAGGGACCGGCGGGCCCTCGAGAGGAGGGATTCGACAGCCTCCTCGGAAATCTCCATCGTCGCCGCCGTCTCGCGCAGGCTCAGCTCCTCGAAGTGGAAGAGCTGCAGCGCGGTGCGCTGACGCTCGGGCAGTTCAGCGAGCGCCGCCGCAACGGCACTGCGACGCTCGGTACCCGCCATCGCGACACCTTGACCCGGCTCGACGGTGAGCTGATCGAGCGCCGCATCGTCGACGGGCCGGCGCCGCCGGATCGCGTCGAGTGCGAGGTTGGCGGTGACCCGGTTGAGCCAGGGCGCCAGACCCAACGGCCCGATCTCGATCGAGCCGGCGCTGCGCCAAAGGCGGATCAACGCCTCCTGGGCGATGTCCTCGGCCTCGGCCGGCTCGCCGACGATCCGCGTCGCAATGCGCAGCAGCCGGCGCACATGGTGAGCGGCGAGGACCTCGAAGTCGCGCTCGCTGCCGCTGGCAACGGCGGCGACAAGCTCACGATCGTTGCCCCCCGTCGGCGCCATCACCGCTCCGTCCAACCCGATTGCGCTCTGCGCGCACCCTTCGGCGCGTGCGGCATCCGTCGTGCGGATAGCATCTTCCGGCAGGTTGCGTCTGGCCTGCAATGCCGACATCGACATGCCCCTTCTGCCCCGTTCGCCGATCCGCGTGGCGGGTTCACCCCGCCACGCGGCCGTCCATCAACCCTGAAGGATGATCGACTTACTGGTTGGTCGTGGTCTCGCCGTCGTCCAGCTTCTCGGTCTCGGGCTCACCGACTTCACCGTCCTGCTGACCGCCACGGCGCTCCATGAAGCGGCGCATCCGGGGCGGCAGTTCGTCGCCCGAGATTTCGCCATCGTCGTTGAGGTCGTTCCAGCTGAAGCGCTCCTGGGCGAGGCGGTTGAACTCATCCATCGTCACTTTGCCGTCACGATCCGCATCGAAGCGCCGGAACATGCGCTCGATGCGCCTGTTCATGCGTTCCTCCATGCGGGCGCGCATCGAGGCCTCGACCTCGCTCCGTTCGACGATGCCGTCGCTGTTGGTGTCGAAGCGCTGGAAGTGGGGCAGGCGCCGTTCGTTCACCTCGTCGAAGGTGATCTTGCCATCGCGATTGGCATCGAGCCGGGCGAAGCCGCCACCGTGGCGACCGCCATGTCGGCCGCCGTGGCGGCCCTCTCCGCGGCGCCCACCACGCGAGCCGCGCGCGTCACCATCCTCGTCGTCCCACTCGCCCATACCCATGCCCATGCCGCCACCGTCGTGGCTGCCGCGGCCGTGCCAGCCCATGCCCTGGCCGCCATGATGGCGACCCCAGCCACCGCGGTCGCGATCGGCGACGGCGTAGGTGGCTGCAAAGCCGGTTGCGAGGATCGTGGTTCCAGCCAGCGCTGCCAAAGCGACCTTTTTCCAAGACATTTTGGTTTTCTCCTTGTTCGGGCCCGCTGTCCCGGCGGGGGACCGGGTTGGGGGGGTGTCGGGCCGTCTATGCCGAGAAAACGCGCCAGCTCGGGAAATCCGTCGCGGAAAAATTCAGCCCGCCGGCAAGGAGCGGACCGGCCCCGGACAGGCGCCGACGGAGCTGGGGCGCCCGCTCAGACGACGACGCGCTCGAAGAGATCGCAGACCGCCGACTGCATGGCCTCCAGACGCTCGGCGAGGGCGCCGAAATCGTCGCTCTCGCTGGTCTTGGCGAGCAGCGACTTGAGATCACTCGGCGCATCGGCCGGCACGAACGGACCGGAGATGCAGAGAGCCAGGATCTCCGAGACCGCAGCATAGAGCCGGGCCGCGTCGGCGCAGATGGCGGTGGCTCCGGCATCGAGCGCGCCGACTTCGCCGAGCCGCGCGATCGCCTTGGGCAGATTCGTGTGGAGCACGTCCGGATGGCGGGCGGCGGCCTCGAGCAGGGCGAACTGGACGATGAATTCGAGATCGACCTGGCCGCCGCGCACGGTCTTGATGTCCCAGATGCTGGTGCCACCCTTGTGGACCGCGATGCGCTCGCGCATCGCGCGCACGTCCTCGACCAGTTTGACGCGGTCGCGGGGGCGAAGCAGGGCCGCGCGAATGGCAGCCTCGACGGCGGAACGCAAGACCTCGCCGCCGCTCAGGACACGGGCACGCGTCAGTGCCATGTGCTCCCAGGTCCAGGCTTCGTCTCGCTGATAGGATTGAAAACTCGCGAGACGGGTGGCGATCGGACCGGAATTTCCGGACGGACGCAGGCGCATGTCGACTTCATAGAGCCTGCCTTCCGCGGTCGGTGACGTGACGGCACTGACGAGGCGCTGCGTGAAGCGCGCAAAATACTGGCCGCCAGGCAATGGCCTCGGTCCGTCCGAGGCGGCAGTCTCGCCCTCGTAGTCGTAGATGAGGATGAGATCGAGGTCGGAGGCCGCGGTCATTTCGTAGCCGCCCAGTTTTCCCATTCCGACCAGCGCGGCATCGCCACCCGGCAGAACGCCGTGCTGGCGCTCGAAATCCGCTCGCACCGCCGACTGGAGCCGGTGCAGCAGGCGCGAGGCAAGTCGCGCATAGGCCAAGCCCGCCTCGATCGGGCTGACGACCCCGGAAAGCAGGCGCACGCCGATCAGGAAGGTCTGCTCGCTGGCGATGACGCGCGCCCGGTCGAGGGCATCCTGCAGGTCGCTCGACGCCGAAAAGCCGGCCTCGACGACGCGCTTGACCTCGTCGTCCGAGGGCAGCTGGCCGAAGAAGCCGGGATCGAGTACGGCCTCGAGAACGCGGCGGCGGCGGCTGAGGAGGGCCTGCAGGCGCGGGGCCGTTCCCATGATCATCGCCAAGAGAGACAGAAGGGAGGGATTCGAGCGCAGGAGGCCGAAAAGCTGGATGCCGGCGGGCAATTCGGAGAGGAAGCGATCGAAGGCGGCGAGTGCTGCATCCGGCGCGGCGGTCTGACCCAAGGTCTCGATGAGCCGCGGCTGGAGCTCGGTCAGGCGTTCGCGGGCGCGGGCGCTGCGCATCGCCGGATAACGCCCGAAATGCCAGCTCCGAACGGTCTGCCAGACGCCTTCCGGCTGGGTGAAGCCCATGCCGGTCAGGGTCTCGAGGGTCGCCGGGTCGGCGCTGTCGCCGACGAAGACGAGATTGCCCTTGCCGGTGGTCAACTCCGGGACGTCCTCGAAGAGGGCGGCATAGTGGTTCTGCACCGTCTCGAGATGGCGGCGCAACGTGCTCGCGAATTCCTCCACGCTCGCAAAGCCGGAGAAGGCGGCCAGCCGGCGGAGGCGATCGGCATCGCTCGGAAGCACATGCGTCTGCTCGTCGGCAACCATCTGGATGCGGTTCTCGACGTGACGCAGGAACCAATAAGTCTCCGTCAGCTCGCGACATGCCTCGGGCGTGATCCAGCCGCGCGCGGCAAGGCCCGACAACGCCTCCACGGTGCGGCGCAGGCGCAGTTCCGGCTGGCGGCCGCCGGCGATGAGCTGCTGCGTCTGGGCGAAGAATTCGATCTCCCGGATGCCGCCTCGGCCGAGCTTGATGTTGTGGCCGGCAACGCGAATCTCGCTGAAGCCCTTGTTGGCGTGGATCTGGCGCTTCATGGCGTGGATGTCGGCGATGGCCGCATAGTCGAGGTACTTGCGCCAGATGAAGGGCGCGAGCTGGGAGAGGAATGCCTCGCCCGCCTGCCGGTCGCCGGCAACGACGCGAGCCTTGATGAATGCCGCCCGCTCCCAGTTCTGGCCCTGGCCCTCGTAGTAGTTGAAGGCGGCGTCGGTGGTCATGACGACCTGGGTGGAGCCGGGGTCCGGGCGAAGCCTGAGGTCGGTGCGGAATACATAGCCGTCCGCCGTCTGGTCCTGCATGAGCTTGACGAGGAGGCGAACGAGGCGGACCAGGAAGACCTGCGGCTCGAGCCCGGGGCGAAGCGAGAGGCGGCCCGGCTCGTGGAAGATGACGAGGTCGATGTCGCTCGAATAGTTGAGCTCGCGGGCGCCGAGCTTGCCCATTCCGAGGATGAAAAACCCGCCGTGCGTATCGGCCGGCCCGGTGCTGTCCAGTACCTCGCCACGCTCGCGCGCCTGGCGAAAGAGGAAGGCGAGCGCGGCACCGAGAGAGCGCTCGGCGACGTCTGAAAGCCGAGCCACGGTGAGGTCGGTGGAGTCGATGCCAGCGGCGTCGGCGAGCGCGATGGAAAACGCCATGGCCGACTTGTATTGGCGCAGCGCGCGCATCGCCTCGTTGATCGTGTTGGCCGCCGCCAGGGCGCTGACGACTTCCGCCGACCTCAGCTCGAAATATTCCCCCGGTGAGGTCGAAAGGAGGCGGGCGATCTCGGCGCCGGACCGGCGCGCGATGCCCGCGAGATAGGGCGACGCAGAGAGCACGCTCGCAAGCAGATCGCCAACCGGCGAAGCGGCGAGCGCTTCGCCAAATGCACCGTCCTGATGCTCAGCGGCAATGCGCATGACGAGATCGGCGAGATGGGCGCGGCCGGTCGCGCTGTCGTAAGCGGGCGGGGCGCTCGCCTCGAGCCACTGCGGGTGGATGGTCGCCATGCTCGCCTCTCGCTCCGCCCCGTTGCCCCGTCATCCGACCTCGCCGAGAAGCTTCGGGCGAGCCTCTGGCGCCGTCGACGGACCCGGCGCGCTCACGGACGGCAGTGAAAGAACCGCGCGCAGTCCCGGCCGGTTGTCCTCGAGTGTTATGCATCCCCCATGCATTCGCGCAACCGCCGCGACCAGCGAGAGACCGAGCCCGGTGCCGGGACGCGTGCGACTCGCCTCGAGGCGCACGAACCGTTTCAGCGCCCGCTCGCGGTCGGCGGCCGCAATACCGGGGCCGTTGTCGCTCACGACGATTTCGGCGTGCTCTCCGCGACGCCGCACCGAGAGGTCGACCTGGATCGGGGCCTGCTCATGATGGGGGGCATCGTTTTCGGCAAGGGCGGCATACTTGATGGCGTTGTCGAGGAGATTGGCGATCGCCTGGCTGACGAGCTGGCGGTCGGCCGCGACCTCGACGCCCGTATCCGCATCGACGCCGAGTGCGATCCGTGCCTCCTCGAAGGCCGGCTCGTAGAGTTCGGCGACCTCCCGCGCCACCTGGGCGACGTCGATCGGCTGGCGGCGATCGTCGCTCGCTGCGGCCTCGATCCGGGCAATGCTGAGAAGCGCATTGAAGGTGCGGATGAGTTCGTCCGCCTCACCGAGGGTGTCTTCGAGGGCGGCGCGGTAGGCGGCCGAGCCACGATCCTCGCGGAGTGCCTCCTCGACGGCGTTGCGGATGCGGGTCAAGGGGGTGCGCAGGTCGTGGGCGATGTTGTCCGAGACCTCCTGCATGGCCTGCAAGAGCTGCTCGATGCGCTCGAGCATCACATTGAGGCTTTCCGCCAAGCGGTCGAGTTCGTCGCCGGTGCCCTGCAATGGCAGGCGATCGGACAGCCGGCCCGCCATGATGCGCCTGCCGGTGAGAGCCATGGCATCGATGCGCCCGAGGATGTGGCGGGCGATCAAATAGGCGGCGGCCATGCCGACCAGCATGATGGTCGCAAAGCCGGCCAGCAACAGGAGACGGAGGCGGTCGATCAGGAGCCGCTGCTCCTCGATATCGCGGGCGACGACGAGGACCAGACCCGAGGGCACCTCGAGGGCAACGCCGAAGGCGAGGCGGCGGGCCGCGTCGGCTTCACGCCGATAGGTGAATGTCGCGCCGCCACCGCCAATTTCGAGGCCATCGGGCGGCGCGGTCAGATTGCCCGCAATGACGGCGCCCGTGGCGTCGAGCAGCAGGTAGCGCCCATCGCCCTGCGGGACGCTGCGCCCGGAGATCACGTCGGCAAGCAGCGTGACGCCGCCGACCCGGTATTGTTCGCGCAGGCCGCGCACCTCGCTGGCGACGGTCTGACGCAATTGCGCGGTGAGGAGATCGCCGAGCTGCCAGAAGAGCGCCGCAACGACGACCGAGGCGACCAGCAGGAGTGCCAGCAGATAACCGAGCGCGAGGCGGAACGAGGTGGCGCCGAGCAGCCCGGAGCCGCCGCGTGAACCGACGGTGGCCATGGCGACCGGACCGAGGGTGCCCGGCGACCGGCCAGGGTCTGGCGGCTCACCGGCCGCGAGGCGAGACGCCCCTCTTTGTGCAGCTTGTTTCATCGTTCTCGTGGCGCCCGCGGCAGAACCGCCCGGAGCGCGACCGCGCCGGTCGACGGCACCTAGCCGCCGTCGCCGACCATATAGCCGACGCCGCGCACGGTGTGCAGCAACGGACGCGAGAAAGACCGGTCGATCTTGGAGCGCAGGCGCGAAATATGGACGTCGATGACATTGGTCTGAGGATCGAAATGATAGTCCCAGACGTGCTCGAGCAGCATGGTTCGCGTCACCACCTGACCGGCGTGCTTCATCAGATACTCGAGCAGCCGATACTCGCGCGGCAGAAGCGCGATAGGCTCGCCGGCCCGCGTCACCTTGTGGGCGAGGCGATCGAGGACGAGATCGCCGACGGTCAGAGTCGTGCTCGCCTCCTCGGGCTGCGCGCGCCGGGTCAGCGCCTCGACCCGGGCGAGCAGTTCGCTGAAGGCGTAGGGCTTGGCGAGATAGTCGTCGCCGCCGGCACGCAACCCTTTGACGCGGTCGTCCACGTCACCGAGCGCGCTCAATATGAGAACCGGCGTGCGGATCGACTGCTCGCGGAGCCGGCGCACGATAGCCAGTCCATCGAGACGAGGCAGCATGCGGTCGACGATGAGGACGTCGAAGCCCGCCTCCTGGGCCAGCAGCAGGCCGGTTTCCCCGTCGTTGGCGACCTCGGCGACATGGCCGGCCTCGCGCAGCGCCTTGTGAAGGTACTGGGCCGCTTCCCGGTCGTCCTCGATGACCAGTATCCGCATTTTCAACCTTCGAACAGACCACGCGTTGGGGCGGCGGGCCGAATGTCGGGCCCGGGGTGCCCGGCACAGGGAAAGTGGGCCGGCCGGCGCGAGGCGACAAGTGCCCGGAGCGAATCCCGCATCAACTCGGATCGGGCAGACGCGGCGAGGGGCGGATCGTGCCACGACGCTCCGCCCCTCGCATTGGGTGCTTCAGTTCAGTTCGGCATACTCACGACTTGCCGAGCGGCAGTGCGACGAAGCGCTCGCGGTTGCCGGACTTGATCCGAAGCAGAACCGCCCGACGCCCGCGCTTGCCGGCTTCCTGGACGCCTTCGACCACGTCCGCGGGTTCGGCAACGGCCGTGCCGGCCACCTCGAGGATGATGTCGCCAACCTGCAGGCCCTTTTCAGCGGCCGTCGAGTCCGGGCTGACCTTGGAGACCAGGACACCGGGTTCGCCATCGCTACCCTCGGGCAGTCGGGCGAGCGCAAGGCCCAGATCCTCGATCTCGCGGGTCGCGCCGGCCGTGGGGCCGGCCGAGCCATCGTCCTCCTCGAGGCTCGCC
Source organism: Hyphomicrobiales bacterium (assembly GCA_016125495.1). NCBI lineage: Bacteria > Pseudomonadati > Pseudomonadota > Alphaproteobacteria > Hyphomicrobiales > Hyphomicrobiales bacterium. Next base: position 111,084 of record WGLQ01000023.1, read on the forward strand.
AGTTCCTGGTTGCCCGGGAACGTGCCGAGTTCGATGGCGACCTTCTCCTCGCGGCCGTCGCGATAGACGGTGACGTCGACGACGGTGCCGGGACGCATTTCGGCGACCTTGCGTGCGAGATCGCGCGAGTCGGCGATCGGGTCGCCGTTGACCGCGACGATCGCATCACCGATGCGGATGTCCGACTTGGAGGCTGGGCCATTGCGGGTGATCTTGGACACAAGAGCGCCCTTGGGCTCGTCCATGCCGAGGCTGGCGGCGAGATCCTCGTTGAGCGACTGGATGTGAACACCGAGCCAACCGCGACGGATGGAGCCGTTGTCCTTGAGTTCCTGGATGACCTGGGCGGCCAGGCTGGCGGGAACCGCGAAAGCGATGCCGACATTGCCGCCCGAGGGGCTGTAGATCGCCGTGTTCACGCCGATCACGCGACCGGTCATGTCGAAGGTCGGACCGCCCGAGTTGCCACGGTTCACGGCCGCGTCCACCTGGATGTAGTCGTAGGGGCCGGAACCGATGTCGCGGCTCTTGGCCGAAACGATGCCGGCGGTCACCGTACCACCGAGACCGAACGGATTGCCGACGGCGATCACCCAGTCCCCCACCCGCACGTCCTGGGTGGAGAATTCGACGAAGTTGAAGGTGCGCTCGGCGTCGATCTTGAGAAGCGCGAGATCGGTGCGTGGATCGGCGCCGATCAGGCGCGCGTCGTACTGCTGGCGCGCGTCGATGCTCACCTTGATCTTGTCGGCGCCGTCGATCACGTGGTTGTTCGTGACCACGTAGCCGTCGGCCGAGATGATGAAGCCGGAACCCTGCGAGGCCGTGCGACGCGGCGGGAACGGGCCATCGGGCTGGTTGCCCTCACCGAATCGCTTGAAGAACTCGTTGAAGGGGTGATCCTCGGGCAGGCCCGGAATGCTCGGCGCGCCGCGCCCGCCACCGCGTTCGGATTGCTTCGGCGTCTTGCCGCCGCTCGTGACGTCGACGCTGACGACGGCACCCTGCACCTGCTCGACGAGGTCGGCAAAGCTCGCGGGTGCGCCGACAAACGGCGTGATTCGCCCCGAATCCTGCGCCAGAGCCGGGCGAATTGGCTCGAAAGTTGCGATGGTGCCGGCACCGACGATCCCGGCCACGATCGCGGCGGCGGCAGTTCCACGGACCAAGATCCGGCGCAATTTCATGGTCGGGCTCAATGTCTGCGAAAGATTACTTGATGGCGTCATGCCTTGGACCTTTCCGTTCATAAGGGTCATCCACGAGCGTGACGGTGGGTATAGGAACAGGCGCCTTACAGCGCTCTTTCCGGACGATTAAAATTTGGTAAGGTGTACTAACGGGGATATGGGGCGAGGGCTCGAACGTTGCAGCGTGGGATCACTTCGATCATTGCCGGTTCGGCTGCCTTGAGCGCGATCGCGCGGGTGAGCCGGATGTATGTGCCAGTGGCGCTCCTTGCAGCGGGCGCTCTCGTCGGCACCATGACCGGCACGGCCAACGCTTTCTCGCCGCTGAAGAATCCGGCACATCCCTCCAGAATGAGCGCGGCCCCCGTGCCCGTGGCCATTTTCGGGCGGGACGATCGCACCCCGGTACCCGAGCGCTACCGCAAGCTGGCCCGGGGAATCGGCCTTCTCTACAACAGCTCGGCGCGCACGCTCTGCACAGCTTTCTGCGTGGCGCCGGACGTGGTGGCGAGCGCCGCCCACTGCCTCTTTCGCACGAACGACGGCACGCGCCAGCCGCTGAGCGAGTTCTGGTTCGAACTGCGGGGGCCGGATGGCGAACCGGAACATCAGACCCGAATCAAGGGCGCGTCCTCGTCGTCGGGGCTGCAAAGCATCATCGCCGGAACCGTCAATTTGCGCGTACGCCCGCCGATCGATGCGGCGAACGATTGGGCGCTCGTCAAGACCGCCGAGCCGATCTGCAAAGGTCGCGCGCTCGAGTGGCGCAGGATGTCGCCGCGCCAACTCGAGACGGCCGGTGACGAGGGGCGTGCCTTCCAGATCGCGTATCACCGCGATTACGAGCATTGGCGGCTCGCCTACTCGCGACCCTGCGCGATGCGCCGCGAGTTCCCGGAGCTGTCCTCCAAGCAGATTCGGCAGGAGTTCACGAACGCCGAGAACCTGGTGCTCCACCAGTGCGACACAGCCGGGGCCTCGTCCGGCTCACCATTGCTGGTCGATACCGACGACGGGCCGGTGGCCGTCGCCATCAACGTCGGAACTTACGTCCAGTCGCGCAATCCCGTGCGCACCAGCCAGATCTCTCAGAGCACCGATGCGCGCACCATCGCCAACACGGGCGTCAACATCGGTGTCCTCGCCCAGCACATCGAAATGATGACGGCAGCCGCAATCGCCTACGACCGCCAGGCGGTCAGCCTCATCCAGCAGGGGCTCAAAGCGCGCAACTACTACGGCGGCCCGATCGACGGCATCTATGGGCTCATGACGCGTCAGGCGATCCTGAGCTTCGAACGCGATGCCGGGCATGTCGAGCGCGGCGTGCCGCTCGCCAGCTACGTGAAGGAGCTGGCGGTCGCCCCGCCGATGCCGGATCGCAAGCCGGACATTGCCCGAAGTGCCGGTCGGGGCTCTCCGGCGGCGGGCGTGCAGAACGTCGGCGACCTCATCAAACGGTTCGGGCACTGGGGCCGCCGCTGGGGTCTGACAACGGATTGACGATCCGGAACGACCTGACGATCCAGCAAGGCCTGACGTCGCGGCGGAACCTTCCTGAACGACCGGGCACATCCCTGACAATTTGGACCGACAGCATCCCTGACACTGCTAGGCGTCTTCCTTAGCCGGTTCCGGCGCCGAGCGCAGCCGCGCACGCGGCGGAGCGAAGCGGTGGAACCGGCCAACGCGATCGAC